>JAABRW010000013.1 GCA_011390695.1 Desulfotignum sp. | reverse complement strand
TTCATCATCCCCATGGCATCCGCCAAAAACCAATCCGGGTGCACTGCCAACATAACACTGATCTTCTTCAGACCATTCAACGATTTTTGCATATCTGGCACTGTCTTTCATTTTTTCTTCAACTCCTCCAAGGCCAGGCGGACTGCCCGCACCTGATAATGCTTAACGTCATCTCCGGGTTTGCCGGAAATGGTTACCGGTTTCCGGCATTGAGGGTGTATAAAATTTCTGTGGCTGCCTTTGCCGCCACGGTCCACAAATCCGGCCTCTTTCAATTCTGCAATCAGTTCTCTGATTTTTGGCGGCATCACACATGCCCTTGCTATAAGCAGTGATTATAGGATAACATAACCATTCACCATTAAAAACTCATAATTTTTTCCTTCTGGAATGTCAATAAAAAGGAGCGGACATGCTGGCAAACCTCATAAAAAACCGGACCAACATACATACCAGGGATATCCGGATGGCCACCTGGCCCCATGAAGGCGGGCAGGTTATTGTTTCTGGAGAACTACACGATATCCGATATATACCGGTGTTTGATATTACAGGCCAGGTACGTGAACCCGGCACCATCCACCACATCCGCCTGTTCTGCCTGGTGGCCCCGGACCCCTTGCGCATTGTCGAAGCCGAAGCGGACATGCCCTGCATTCCCATGGCAGAATGCCGCACCACACTGGACCGGGTCCCGCTGCTGGCAGGGCTGGAAATCAAACCCGGGTTCACCCGAAAAGTGGCGGAGATAATGGGGGGCACCAGGGGATGCACCCATCTGTGCACCCTGACCAAGGCCATGGCCCAGGAGATGGTCCATGGATGGCTGACAGAAAAACGCCGGGAACCGATGCCTTTGCCGGACAACATCGCAGATATCAAAGAAAGCGGATTTCTGGTGGATTCCTGCCGGATGTGGCAAAAGGACGGTCCCAAAATCCAGGCACTGGCACAGGCCATACAAAAGGCATCGTGTAACAGCAAAAAAACATGAAAATTTTAACAGATGCCCACAGACGGCAAAATGTCTTGAAAGGAGATTCCCGGATATCAGGTGTCCGACAGAGGGAATTACTGCCGGATGGCCATCTTTTTTTCAAAAAAAGATATGGACCGGGACAGAGAAAAGGTCAGGACAAAATACAGAAGGGTGATGGTGATCCAGATTTCAAAAGTCAGAAAAGTGGCAGCCATAAGTTCCATTCCCTGGAAGGTGAGTTCCTGGACAGAGATCACCGAAACAATGGCGGAGTCCTTGATGGTGGATATGAACTGGCCGGCCATGGGAAATGCGGCCCGCCTGAATGCCTGGGGCAGCACCACCAGCCGGAAGGTTTTGGACCGGGGCAGTCCGATGGATGCGGCTGCTTCCCACTGGCCTGCCGGGATACTGTTGATGCCGCCTCTGACGATTTCAGAAATATATGCCCCTTCATAGATACCCAGGGCAACTGCTGCTGAAACAAAAGCATTTATCTGCCCGGAATCCGCACCAAAAAAGGACACCATTCCCCGCAGGGTATCTGGCTGGCTGCGCAGCCATGTATCCAGGCCCAGGGCATCCAGAAACTGGCTGGAAACAAAATAATAAAACAGGATCACCAGTACCAGAGAGGGAATGTTCCGGACGGTTTCCACATAAAACCGGCTGATAAAGCGGCTGAGAAATCCCCCTTTGGCACTCATGATTCCGGAAAGGGTTCCCAGAACAAACCCCAGCGCCATGGACCAGACACTCAGTTTTATGGTGGTCACAAAGCCCTGTAAAAGCATATTGGGCTGAAGCCGGCCCGTGGCCGGGTCCCTGAACAGAAAATAACCGGGAATGACCTCCCATTCCCACTGGTATTCCAGAACCCGGACCGCACGGACAAAAAAATAAACAACAGCAGCAGCCACTGCCATGACCACTGCCAGATCCACCAGGGAAAAAGGCCTTACCCGTTTATTTAACAAGGCCTTCCCATTTTCTGGATTCAAACCAGTATGCTTTTTTCTCCTGTAAAAAACCCTGGGCCTTGGCGTTTATAATCCAGTTATTGAAGTAATTGAGGGCATCATAATCACCCTTTTGGATGGCAAACCCAATGGGTTCCTTTGTAAAATTCTCCTCAAGGGGGACAAATAATTTATCCGGATATTTCAGGGCATGGAAGACCGGCATGGGGGCGGATGACACCACGGCATGGACCCGGCCCAGGTTAAGTTCCTGCAGGGCCTGGCTTTCGTTTTCAAACAGCCGCAGACTGGCCTTGGGCATATGCTTTCTGGCAGCCTGTTCTGCTGTGGTACCCATGCGCACGGCAATATCAACCTCTTTTTTATTAAAATCCGCCAGGGTGGAAAACCCTTCTGCTTTTTTCCGGTGGGCAACCATGGACATGCCCGAATAATCATAGGGCATGGTGAAATTCACTTTCAGGTTCCGCTCCGGGGTGATGCCCATTCCCCCGATGATCACATCAAACTTGCCGGTCATCAGCGCAGGGATGATGCCTGACCAGGCAGTGGGAACAAATTCCACGGCAACCCCCATATCTTCCGCCAGTTTTCTTGCCACATCGATTTCAAATCCGATGAGTTTACCCTGCTTATCCTTCATTGCCCAGGGCACAAAGGTGGACATACCCACCCGGATCACCTTGGTTTTTTGTATTTTTTCAATAATACTCTCTTTTGCCAGTTGACTGCCCATTTCTCCGGCCAGGCAGGTAGTATATGGTATGAGTAGAAATGTCAGCAGAATAAATCCGATTTTTTTCATGGAACCTCCTTTTTGTATGTTATTATATTTAATGGACATATTTCATGCGGTGTTCAACTCTTCGGATGATAAAAGAAAGTGTCACGGTAATTGACAGGTAACATAATGCCACAACAAACCAGATTTCAAAAGTCAAAAATGTTTCTGAGACGATTTTCTGGCCCTGCATGGTCAGGTCATAAATGGAGATGGTGCTGACCAGAGCGGAATCCTTGATCAAAGATACACTCTGACCGGCCAGCATGGGCAGGGTCTGCCGCAGCATCTGGGGAAGAACCACTTTAAAATATATCACTGAAGTGGGCAGCCCGATACTCTGGGCGGCCTCAAACTGGCCCCTGGGAATATTTACAATGCCCGACCGGATGATTTCCGATGAATACGCCCCTTCAAACAGGCTCAGGGCGATGACAGCTGACACAAAGGCCGAGAGGCCCAAAACAGGAGATATCACAAAATATATGACAAAAATCTGAATCAGCAGCGGGGTATTGCGGATCGTTTCCACATAGCACCAGGCCAGAACCCGCAGTGAAATAAAAGGAGACAACCTGGCAAAGGCGGAAAACATGCCGATGACCAAAGAGAGCAAAAGACTGATGGCAGATATCTTCACGGTGACCCAGAGGCCCTGGAGCAGGACCCCTGGAACAAATTGCCCGTTTTCAATAGAAAAAAAATAAAAAAGAATCCGGTACCACTGCCAGTTATAGGAAAGATTCCGGTATCCCACCACCACAGCCAGAGCAACCAGGGCGACAAATATTCCTGAGGTTACAAAATTTTTTCCCTGTTTCATTGCCTTTCCTCAACCATAAAACAAAAAGAAAAGATACCATACCCCACCAGAATCTGCCACCTTTATTCACTTATTAATTGCCCGTCCGGAAACAGGCAGTAATCCGGCTGATCTTCCTGGGCATAACCCGTTTTTTGTCGGGCAAATTGAAAAGAAACAGGAATCAATGGAACCTTTCCTTGTGTTTTGTTGCACTTTTTATTAAACTCTATTACAAAACAAAAACACACTTTAGTGTTCCGCCTTATGTAACGCTTATTTAAAGGATTTGTCTGACACCATGCGCAGTTTTCCTGACACCCTTGTCAACATCATCAAAAAAGGGGATCTGAATATCAACCAGATCAGTAAGATATCCGGAATCTCCAACACCTATCTCACAAAACTGCTCAAACACAAAATCAACCATCCGGGCAAAGACAAAATCGCATCGGTGCTTCTGGCGCTGAATTTTCAAATTACAGAGATCAACGGGGTGCTGGCGGATTATGACTACCAGCCCCTGAACCACCATGATATTCCCCAGATTTTAAAAAACAACCGGAACCGCCGGTTTGAAGGACGGATTGTCCCCCATTTTGACTATATCTATTTTGAGCTGGTCATGGCGGCTTTAGAAGCCTTAGGCGGCACAAAAATCATCATCAAGGAGCGGCCCAGCGGGATTTTCATTCCCATGGACCTGTACATGATGAAAGAGTTTCCCATTGAATCCGATGACCAGGCAGCCCGGTTTTTCATGGCCTTTACCCATGATGTGGTGGCGGAACGTAAAAAACTGTTTCTGGAAAACTGCCGCAAAGGCCACCGATTTGAAACCTATATCTGCCAGGGATGCCTGGAGGAAAGCCTGAAAAACAACATCGGAGTTGAAGCCCGGACCGCCTCTCCCCGCAGGGCAGACCTGTTTGCCCGGTATTTTGCCAATGCTGTATCCGCTTTTCTGAAATTTCCGGACCAGCATCTGCACCGGGTGGTAAAGCGGTGTACCTATTTTCAGTTCCAGATCCAGGATGCCCAGGGAAAAAACCCCAAGGTCAGCTTTACTTCGGACCGGCGCCACTATTTTCACAACGAATGGGAGCAGCTCAGCATTGAAGGATTTTTGTCCAATGCGCCGGGCATCACGGATCTGTTTTTCCATGAGGTGGAAAAATGCCGGACAGCGGCCCGGCATACCGATGACATAAACAGCCCCCAAGGGTTTCATGAATATATCCGGTCCCTGTTTGCTTTCCATGGCATGGGCCCGGCATTTGACCAGGCCCTGTCACAACTCATGGAAATTCCCGAATTAACTTTTCATTGAATATCATTGCATAAAATGCCCGAATGCGGTGTAAAAAACATGGCGGTCAGACAAAGAAAAAAGCAGGGTCCGGATATGGTTTAATTTTTTTTTAAACCATATTGTATTTTTTTGTTGACCCTTTATCCGGATGTGTGCTAACCATTTTTTAATACCAACCTTCTGCAGGGGACAGCCGTGGACAAAAACACTTCGGAACCCGTTCTTTCCATAGACAACCTGAAAACCCATTTCTTTTCTCGAAAAGGGGTGGCAAGGGCTGTGGACGGGGTCTCCTTTGACCTGACCCCGGGAAAGGTCACCGGCATTGTGGGAGAGTCCGGGTGCGGCAAAAGCGTTACCGCCCTGTCTGTCATGGGGCTGGTTCCCAGTCCGCCGGGCCGGGTGGTGGGCGGAAAAATCCTGTTTCACCAGAAAAACCTGCTGGACCTGAACATTAGGGAGCTGCGCAAAATCAGGGGCGCTGGCATTGCCATGATTTTCCAGGAACCCATGACTTCACTGAATCCCGTGTACACCATCGGCAACCAGATTTCAGAAATGTTCCGGCTCCACAAGGGATACAGCAAAAAGCAGGCCCTGGAAGCCGCCGTTGACATGCTGGAGCGGGTCCAGATCCCCTCCCCCCACAAACGGGTCAATGAATTTCCCCACCAGCTGTCCGGGGGCATGCGCCAGCGGGCCATGATCGCCATGGCCATGTCCTGCGACCCGGAAATCCTGATTGCGGACGAACCCACCACAGCCCTGGATGTAACGGTCCAGGCACAGATCCTGGATCTGATGCACCGGCTCAAGGATGAATTTTCCACCGCCATCCAGCTCATCACCCATGATTTGGGGGTAATTGCGGAAATGGCAGACCAGGTGGTGGTGATGTATGCCGGCCAGGTGGTGGAACAGGCCGGCACCAGAGAACTGTTCCAGCACACCCTTCACCCTTACACCCGGGGCCTTCTGGCCTCCATTCCCGTGCTGGGGCACCGCACCCTGGGAATGGATGAAGACCTGACGGAAATAAAGGGTATGATTCCCAGCCTCTACGACCTGCCTGCCGGGTGCCGTTTCAGCAACCGGTGCCCCCGGGTCATGGACAAATGCAGTACCCATCTTCCTGAACTGACAGAAATGAACGGCGGGCATCAGGTCAGGTGCTGGCTGCACACGAAAGGCACAACCCCATGAAAACCCCCCTGGCTGCCGTCACAGACCTGAAAGTGCATTTTCCCATAAAAAAAGGCATCCTGGCCAGGACCGTGGGATATGTATATGCGGTGGACGGCATCAGTTTTGACATCATGCCCGGAGAAACCGTCGGGATCGTGGGAGAATCAGGCTGCGGCAAAACCACGGCCGGTATGGCCATGGTCCAGCTCACCCCCATCACTTCCGGGACCGTGCAGTGGAAAGGCACGGACATGGCCGCCATGAACCGCTCCGGCCTCCGGGCCCTGCGCAGGGAGATGCAGCTGATATTCCAGGATCCTTATTCATCTTTGAACCCCAGAATGACGGTGCGCCAGATCCTGTCGGATCCCATGGATGTCCATGATATGTTCACCGGCCGGCAGCGAAAAGAGCGCATCGATTTTCTTCTAGACACGGTAGGGCTTTCCCCTGGCCAGGCAGATCTGTATCCCCATGAGTTTTCCGGGGGACAGCGCCAGCGCATCGGCATTGCCAGGGCCCTGGCACTGGATCCCACCCTGATCATCGGAGATGAACCGGTATCTGCCCTGGATGTCTCCATCCAGGCCCAGATCATCAACCTGCTCAAACGCCTGAAACGCGATTTCAACCTGTCTTTGATCATCATCTCCCATGACCTGGCCGTGGTGGAATACATCTGCGACCGCATCATTGTGATGTACCTGGGCAAAATTGTTGAAGCAGCTGATTACGCCTCGTTGTACAAAGATCCGAAACACCCTTATACCCGGACCCTGATGTCCGCCATTCCCGTGCCGGATCCTGCACACCGCACCAGGCGGATCATTTTAAAAGGGGATGTGCCCACCCCCATCAACCCGCCCGGCGGGTGCCGGTTTCACACCCGGTGCCCGGACCGCATGGATATCTGCGACAAACAGGAACCGGCCATGCAGCGGTTCAATGACCGCCACACCGCTGCCTGTCACCTGTATAACAATAAATATGCCGACCATAGTCATGCAACCCCAAACCATGTGTCAACCCCAACCAAAGGAGACAACCCATGAAACACAAACTTGTCACACTCATTCTCGCCGCCATGCTGGCGATGCCCGGCCTGGCCCTGGCCAAATCAGACCTGGTGATTGCCGTGGACTCC
>JAABRW010000012.1 GCA_011390695.1 Desulfotignum sp. | reverse complement strand
GTAATGGTTGAGGCTGCCAGTTTGTTTCGTTTCAGCAGCTTGGGCCACAGGTGTTTTCTGGCAATTTCTATTTTTTCATCAGTAATATATCCGGACAGGTTGATCCGGTCCATGCGGTCCAGTAAAGGGCCGGGAATGGTATCCAGGGTATTGGCCGTACATATGAACAGCACCTTGGACAAATCAATGCGAAGATCCAGGTAATGGTCCAGAAATTCGGCATTCTGCTCCGGATCCAGCACTTCGAGCAGGGCAGAGGCCGGATCCCCCTGGTAGGAAATCCCGATCTTGTCCACCTCATCCAGCATGATCACGGGATTGGCCACTTTTGTGTCTTTAAGGGCCTGAACCATTTTACCGGGCATGGCCCCCACATAGGTGCGGCGGTGCCCCTTTATTTCCGCCTCATCCCGTATACCCCCGAGGCTGAACCGATAGAACTTGCGGCCCAGGGTTTCGGCAATGGATTTGCCAATGGAAGTTTTGCCAACACCGGGCGGGCCCACAAACAATATGATGGAACCGGACACATCTTTTTTATATACCCCTGCGGCAAAAAATTCGATAATCCGCTCCTTGACATCGGAAAGCCCGGCATGATCCCGGTCCAGCACTTTTTCCGCCCGCTCAATGTCTATATTGTCCTCGGAATACACCCCCCAGGGAAACGCAGTTATCCAGTCAAGGTAATTTCTGGTAACCCCGTATTCAGCAGATCCGGTTTCCAGCACGGACAGTTTTTCAATTTCTTCTTCAAACCGTTTGGCCGCCTCTTCGGGTGGATCCAGTTCTGCAAATCGTTGTTTGAACCGGTCCACGTCAGATGTTTTGTCATCTTTCTGCATCCCCAGTTCTTTCTGGATAGCCTTGAGCTGTTCTTTGAGAAAAAATTTGCGTTTATTCTCATCCACCTGGGTATTGATGTCTTTGCGGATCTGGGTCTGGAGCTTGGCAATTTCAATTTCTTTTTGCAGGAGCATGAGCACCTGCTTCATACGCTCCATAACAGATTCGGTTTCCAGAATTTCCTGGAGCACATCTCCTGATGCCGTGGTGATACCGGCGGCAAAATCGGTCAATGGCGAGGGCTGATCCGGACTGAACCGGCCCAGGTACTGCTTGAGTTCTTCGGAATATAAGGGATTCAAGGACAGCAGCTGTTTGATGGAACTGATGATGGAAATAGCATAGGCCTTTAGTTTGTCCTCATCCTCCTCCAAGGGCTTGAAATATTCCACCTGCACCACAAAAGGGGGTTTATCCGACAAAAATTTCTTTATCCGGAACCGTTCAAGGCCCTGGGCAATGAACTGGATATTGTCCTCCACCTCAACCATGTTGAGCATCCGCACAATACACCCCACTTCCGGAAAATCTTCTTTATAGACATATTTTCCTTTGACTTCAGAAAGATAACTCAGCCCCAGCAGGTTGTGGGAATCGTTGGCCGCCTTGACCAGGGTTTCTTCCCACCGCTGTTTGCTTACCACCAGGGGCTGCACCTGGGCCGGCAGATGGGGACGGCCGGTAATGGGCACAATATAAAGGATATCGGGTTTGTGGCTCTGTCTGATAAGCTGGCCTCCGGTGCTCTGCTTTTTTTCCGTGTTTTCCGTCTCCTCTTCACCCTTGAAATTGACGATTTCGGGGGTAACGGGTCTGTTGTCATCAGTCATATAACACCTCTGCTGTGCATTGGGATTTTCAATCAATAATGCCTATACTATAATGTTGATTTTGACCATGACAACCAAAAAAACAAATTTCATCTTTTGGATATATTCTTCTGAAACGACTGCGCTGCCGTAATCCGGGTCCCGCCCTCCCCGGATGCAGGGCATATATACATGGTAACGGACGTGCAAATGGGTAATTTACGCCATGATCCAGGTAGCGGTCTGAAAAAACAGGATGGACACCCCCAGGGCCAGCAGGGTGTTGAACCCCATGGAAAATGCCCCCCATTTCCATGATCCGGCTTCTTTGGCAATGCACACCACGGCAACAAAACACGGAGAGTAAAAAATGGTGAACAGAATCAGACTGAAGGCGGTGATGGGACCCCATCCAGGGGCAGACTGCAGCCGCTCGGATAAAGACCCGGCATCTTCGGGGTCCACATCTCCCAGAGAATAGGCGGTTCCCAGGGTGGACACCACCACCTCTTTGGCGGCAAATCCTCCCACCAGGGCAATATTGGTCTGCCAGTCAAACCCGGCCAGACGGGTCACTGGCTCCAGGGCCGTTCCCATGCGGCCGGCAATGGAATGCCGCAGGGCTGCGGAGGCCTGGTCCACCTGCTCTTCACCTGCTGTATGTGCCGCTGCCTGCCGGGTCCCTGCCTGCACAGGATCGCCCATTTGTGGGTTGTCCAGCCGGGGGAAGGTCATCATGGCCCACAGGATAATGGAAATCCCCAGAATCACCGTACCCGCTTTTTTGATATACTGCCAGGTGCGCTCCCAGGTATGGATGGCCAGACCCTTGAAGGTGGGCAGCCGGTAGGGGGGCAGTTCCATGACAAAGGGGGTGGCCGGCCCCTGTATGAGCGTGGACCGAAGCAGCTTGGCCACAAGAAGGGCTCCCATCCAGGAGATCAGGGTGATGATAAGCATGACCCTGGCCTGGTTCTCACTGAAAAAAGCGGCCACCAGAAGGGCATACACCGGCAGCTTTGCTCCGCAGTTCATGAAAGGTACGGTGAGCAGGGTGGCCAGCCGTTCCTTGGGAGACTTGAGGGTCCGGGCTGCCATGACTCCGGGAACGGCGCAGCCTCCGGCAATGCCGCCGGAGACGATAAAGGCCATGACCGATGCACCATGCAGGCCGAACAGCCGGAAAACCCGGTCCAGCATGAATGCCATTCGGGCCAGATACCCGGAATCTTCCAGAAAAGATATCCCCAAAAACATGAACATGATCAACGGTACAAATCCCAGAACCCCGCCCACCCCGTCAATAATGCCTGAAATCACAAGAGATTTGAGCAGACCGTCTGAAAACAGGCTGTCCACCCTGCCCCCCAGCCAGGCAAATACGTTTTCACACCATGCCACGGGCACTGCACTGTAGGCAAAGGTGAACTGATATAAGCCCATGAGCACGGCAACCATGAGCAGGGGTCCCAGGAACCGGTGGGTGACGATTTTATCTATTTTGTCAGAGGTTTCCATCCGGTTTTTGTCCCGGGTACAGGTCATTACCCCCTGCTTCAAGATGGATGTAATAAACCCGTAGCGCTGATCCGCGATCATGCCTTCCGGATGGGTATCCAAAGTGGTGTCCAGGTGATGGGCCAGTTTCCGGGCTTTTGATGACAGCCATGCATCCATCTGCGGATTCGCCTCTTTTCCCATTTCCAGGATCTGCACATCACTTTCCAGGTATTTTAATGCCACCCACCGGGGGAGGTATTGTTCGGTCAGAAAATTTTCAGAACCGATCTTTTCCACCATCTCATCAAGGGTCTGGTCAATATCCCGGCCATAGGATATCTGCAGGGATTTTGTCCGGATTTTGGCATGGGCTGCCACGGTTTTGAGCAGATCATCCCGGCCTTTACCGGTCCGGGCCACCATGGGTACCACCGGCACCCCCAGCAGGGCGGACAGTTTTTCTATATCAATGGCAATACCCCGTTTTTTTGCCACATCCATCATGTTCAGGGCAATGCAGACGGGTGTACCCATTTCCATGAACTGGAGGGTAAGATACAGGTTGCGCTCCAGGTTGGATGCATCCACAATGTTAACAACCATGGCCGGCTGTTCCTTGACGATAAAATCTCTGGCCACCACCTCTTCCAGGGAATAGGCACTCAACGAATAAGTGCCCGGCAGATCCACCACATGAAATTCATCAGTGCCTGATACGCATTGTCCCTGTTTTTTTTCCACGGTTACCCCGGGATAATTGCCCACGTGCTGTCTGGCACCGGTGAGGACATTGAACAAGGTTGTTTTGCCGGAATTGGGGTTGCCGGCCAAAGCGATGGAAATACCCATTTTACTTCACCTCCACAAGAATATGGTCTGCTTCATTGTTACGCAGGGTCAGGGTGAATCCCATGATCCGCAATGACACCGGATCATACAGCGGGGCTTTGCCCTGGATTCGGATCTCTTTGCCCGGAACCAGACCCATGTCCCGAAGCCTTGTGCCCAGTTCGCCCCTGGCCTTGATACCGGTAATAATGCCGGCCTGATTCACCTGCATCTGTCTCAATGGAATATATGGCATTGGTTTTCTCCTTTGTGTGAATGCATATGCACTGATACGGGTTTTGGTTTTGGTTTTGGTTTTGGTTTTGGTTTTCAAAGTTTAATACAACTAACTTTTAGTTTAGTCAACAACATTATTAAAAATTTCATTAAAATATTTGTTTGACTTATTATATCAAGAAGATATAAAAAGGACAGGACAAACAAAATGGAGGAAAACCCATGGAAAAAACCATTCCCCTTTCCGAAAGCCTGGAAGATTATCTGGAAACCATACTGGCGCTGCAGACCACAAAAACAGTGGCCCGGTCCAAGGATATTGCGGCAAAACTCAATATCAAAAGAGGATCTGTCACTGGAATGCTTAAAAAACTGGCTTCCCAGAACCTGATCAATTACGAGCCTTACGGGTACGTAACCCTGACCCCGGAAGGGGAAAAAATTGCAAAAAAAATTGAACACCGCCATATGGTGCTCAAGGATTTTTTATTCAGGATACTGGAAGTGGATGAAGACCGGGCAGATGAAACCGCCTGCCGCATGGAACATGCCATGGACACCCACACCTTTAAAAAATTTGTGGCCTTTATCGACACCCTTGATGCCTGCCCCCACCGGAAGCAGAACCAGGAATGACGTACATGGATGAAAAAGAGATGGATGTATGTTCAGAAAAATGCATCGACGCTGCAAAGGTAAGTGCCACCCTGCTCTCTTTGCCTGCGCCGGAAGACATTATGGGGATGTCGGCCATATTCAAGGCCCTGGGTGATCCCTCCCGGCTGAAAATTGTGCTGTGTCTTCTGGACACGGAGCACTGCGTCTGTGACATTGCCGCCATCTGCAGCCAGAGCGAATCTGCCGTATCCCACCAGCTGCGCATTCTCAGGGGGCTTAAAATCGTCAAGAACCGGCGCCAGGGAAAAATTGTGTATTACTCTCTGGATGATGACCATGTGCGCTCCCTGATCATCATAAGCCTCACCCATATACGGCACTGAGCACTATCACCATCGGTCTTTGGTCCAGACCGCCGTGAATGTATTTTATCCCTTGCCTGGAAAAACGCAGATATCAAACAATGGGCAGGTGCTGCACAAGGGTTTTCTGGCATCACAGATTTCTCTTCCAAAATAGATGAACTGCAAAGACAGATCACTCCAGGCAGATTCAGGAATGATCTTCATGAGACCGAATTCCACCTTCACCGGATCACGGCTTTTGGTCAGACCCAGTCGGCCGGATATGCGCAGCACATGGGTATCCACCACAATGGCAGGAAGGCCGAAGGCAGCCGACCTCACCACATTGGCGGTTTTCCTTCCCACTCCCGGCAGTTTCACCAAAAGATCCAGTTCATGGGGCACCTGGCCGTTATGACGGTCCAACAGGGCCCGGGCACAGGCCTTGATATTTTTGGCTTTGTTGTTGTAAAATCCTGTGGAATAGATCAGTTTTTTGATGTCTGCCAGAGAAGCTTCAGCCAATGCACCGGGATCCGGGAACCGGATAAAAAGCTTTTGTGTAACCAGATTTACCTGGCGGTCGGTGCACTGGGCTGACAAAATGGTGGCTGTCAGCAGCTGAAACGGGGTCTTGTGCACCAGCTGGGTCTTGACATCCGGGTACCGGTCTTTTAATGTCCGGAGCAAAAATGTAATATTGGCCTTGTTCATGAAAGAATCTTATATATGACACAAAAAAAAAGTACAAGCCCTGTCAGGGCATTGGGGCTGTGTTCCGGCGGACTGGACAGCATGCTGGCAGGGCTGGTGCTCAAAAACCAGGGCATTGATGTAACATGGATCAGTTTCGAGACCCCGTTTTTTTCCGCTGAAAAGGCACAAAAAGCATCGGAACACTGCAGCATCCCCCTTCTGGTCCAGGATATCACCACAGCCTACATGCACATGATGTCCGCCCCCAAAGCGGGGTTCGGCAAGAACATGAACCCCTGCATGGACTGCCATGCCCTGATGTTTGAAAAAGCAGGACATATCATGAAGGAACAGGGGTTTGATTTTTTGTTCAGCGGAGAGGTGGTGGGCCAGCGGCCCAAATCCCAGACAAAAAACGCCCTCCAGTATGTGGAGAAAAACAGTTTTTTTAAAGGTGCTATCCTCAGGCCCTTAAGCGCCTTGTGCCTGCCGGAAACCCGGATGGAAAAATCCGGCCTGGTGGACAGAACCAGGCTTTTGGGTATCAGCGGCCGGTCCAGAAAAGACCAGATGGCTCTGGCCCAAAAGCTGGGGATTACCGAATACCCTGCCCCTGCCGGGGGCTGCCTGCTCACGGACAAACAGTTTTCCATCAGGCTCAGGGACCTGCTTTTTATCCAGAAAACCCGGGAGGTACGCCATTTGCATCTGCTCAAATACGGCCGGCATTTTCGGCTTACAGAAGACTGCAAACTGGTGATAGGACGGTCCATGCATGACAACCAGCAGATGCTGGCCTGGTATGACCCTGCAGTGGATGCCCGCCTTGATCATGCATATCTGCCCGGTCCTGTCACCCTGCTGACCGGCAGGTTTGACAAACCACAGATCCTGACAGCAGCAGCCATGACCGCTGCCTATACCAAGGCCGTACCCGGTGAAATTACAGCGATCAGGGTAACAGCAAAAGGGCGGCAGACCCAGGTTACCGTCACCACCTCTGCTGTGTCAGATTTCCAGTCGCTGAAAATCTGACCGGCAGTTTTTTTGACCGGCACCATATGGGTCGTGTTAGCCGCCATCATATGGGGACAGGACAGGTGATCAATAATAGATCATTTTTTCCCAGAACTCTTTTTCATCCTTGTCCCAGTCCTTGCCGAATTTTTTTTCACAAAAGGAAGCCAGGCGTTTGTACCAGCTGGTCCAGGGATTTGTTCCCTCTTTTTTTGCCTTGAGCACATCCAGAAGAAAGGTTTCTATATTGATCATTTCTTCTTTGGGGATATAGGAACACGCTCCCCC
>JAABRW010000022.1 GCA_011390695.1 Desulfotignum sp. | reverse complement strand
TGATTCAGTGGGGCCGGGCGGCAATTTCATGACCGCCCCCCACACCATGACCCATATCCGCAAAGAATATTACAACAGCAACGGGGTGACAGACCGCAGAAACCGGGACCGCTGGGCTGCAGACGGTTCCCTGGATGCCAGACAGCGGGCCCTGACAATAGCAAAAAAACTGCTGGCCAGCAAAACCACCTATATTCCGGATGCTGTGGATGCCGGTATCCGGGAAAAATTCAATATTCTGGTGCCAAGATAGCCGATGTCCTGCCGGGTAAAAAATCCGGCAGGCCGGCAGATGGTGTCCTTTGCCTGGTCAATGAAAAAAACTGGATCAGTTTTTTTCATTGTGTGTTACATAAACGGCAGTATCGGCGTGATCAGGAAAAAATGTTAGAGGAGAAAATCACATGTGCGGTATTGTCGTTTATTATGGAGATGCGGAAAACCGGCTGACACGGATTCTGACAGGTATGTGGGCCATTATTTACCGGGCCCCGGACAGCACCGGCATAGGATTGCCGGGCAGTGATCTGGAACCCCTTAAGATCCGTCGGGAAGTGGGTTCGGTGGAAAATCTCATCGATCACCTTATGGTACACCCCGTGTTTGAAGAAGGGGATCTGCAGGCAGCCGCCTTCATGGATGATGACAAAGAAAACCATGTCAATCTTATCGCCAGGGTACAGAAAAAACTGCTGGCCTATGAAGGATTTTCTCTGGAAAAACCCGTATCTTTTCCCACCTGGTCCCAGTTGACGGACACACAAAACATCTGTCTGGTTGCTCCGGGGACCTGCGGAAACCCGGGAATGCAAAAAATTTTCACCATTGATTCCCCCAAGGCCTTGAAGGCTGCCATGGATTGTATGATCATGGATTACGACCTGCCGGTGGCCGTGGTGGAAAAGCTTATTAAAAAAGGGTTTCAGGACCAGGTGGACCAGGCCCGAAAATCTGCACCATTGCCTGTGGAAGCGCCTGATCTGTTCCATGAATTTGACCAGATATTCAACCGGTTTGCCTATGATGAAACACCGGGTCCCCCCCGCCGTGTGGAAACCAAAGAGGGCCAGAAAAATCCTTTTGCCAGAAAATATGCCTGGCATTATCTGCGGCAGGTGGTGGTCACATTGCCTGCAGACTATAGTACGGACGGCATTGCACATCTTTTCAGATATCTGGATGCCTGGGTACTGGCCGGTCTGACCCAGGAAGCTGCGGACCGGATCCAGATGATTTTTGAAAATTTCTGGGCCGCGTATACAGACCGGCCAGCCCGCCACTGGCAGATTCTTTACCGAATTGAAAGAACCTGTAACTTTTATGGGTTTGCTGCCACTGCTGTTCTGGTTTATTATCAGACCCAAATCTATATGAACCAGGAAAAGCAAACCGGCTGTTATATGCCCCCGGGCCATGTGCCGGGCCCCACCCATCCCCTGCTGCTCAAATCCATGGTGCAGCCGGTAATCGGTCAGGGCCGCTGGGCTATTCAGTCTGCCATCTCTGTGCGCAACTCCCACCCCTTCATGGACCAGAATAAGGTCCGGGCGGTGGTATTGAACGGCCAGTTTGATTCAGATGTGGAATCACGCATAAAACAATACATTACCCGGGTGGCCGGGATTAATCTGCGCACTGACAATTCCACGGAATTGTTTGCCATGCTCTGGGGGCACTATTTTGATACCGCCTACAAAGAAAACCAGCGGTACAAAACCATTGAAGACCAGCACCGTCTTGAACTTGAAGACATGTCCATCTGCAGCCAGTCCATCGATTATACGATTTTCAAAACCCTGAGCAAAAAAAACATCCATGAAATCGATGAAATGGCGTTTATCCGGGCAGTACAGGCCATGATCCCTTCCGGGGGGCAGTTTGCCGTATCAGGCATCAGCCGGGTTTCTCCGGACCGGCTTTTTGTGGCAGCCCACAACCGGCCGGTGTATATTGTCAAACGCAGGGAAACACATGATTTTATGGTGGTGTCGGATATCAATGCAGCCCTGGGACTGTTTCCCCAGACATTGATCCAGTCCACCGGGGTCAAGCTGATGAAGCTGATGAAAAACTATTCAAAAAAATCCATGATTGTGGAGCCGGATTTTTTTGATACAGATACCGGCGGTCAGGATGACTGGTTCCGGCAGGAAAAAAAGACCCTTCTCAAGCCGTTTCTCGTGGATATTTATTCTCTGGACCAACCGGAGATCTTTGCACGGATCCAGACCAAAGCCGGCAAAGATACAGTGATGCGCCACCTGCATTTCCAGGATTTTTCCGGCAAGATCAGAACCGACATCCAGCCGGAACAGACATATCTCACCCCTGTATCATATCAAAAAGAATATGGTAAAACCTTTTACGAAGAACATCTGCTGGAAACACCTGGTCTGATGGAAGATATTTTACACCGGTATACAGACGCCGGCAATTCCCTGCCCCGGTTTGATATCCGACACCGCCTCCTGGAAAGGCGTTTCGGCAGCAATATGGCCAACCTCAACCGCATCATTCTGGTGAGCACCGGATTCAGCTATCTGCTGTCGGAGATTGTGGAAAAAACCATGGAGTCGTTTTTTTCCGGCATCAATCTGGTGGTTACCACGCCCCAGGATATCAGCTATGTAAAAACCGCCATTAATCCGGACCATGACCTGGTGATCATGGTTTCCTGGTCCGGTACCACCTCGGATATGATCGATTTTGCCGTTGTGCTGCTACAGCAGAATATTCTCATGGTGGGTATTACGGAAAAGCCGTTTTCCGACATGGCCCTGGTGGTACGCAAAAGTGTCGGGGTCATCCCGGTCCTCAGCGGGGAAGAGGTCACGGTGGCACCGTTGAAGAGCGCCTTGTGCATGCTTTTGATATTGGATCTTTTTTGTCTGTATGTGTGCGAAGCTGTATCCGGTGCAAAAAACATTATTGCAGACCTGGTCAAAGAACTGCACAAACTGCCCCACCATCTGGAGGCCCTGCTCGCCGATGAATCAGTAACAGCCTTTTGCCAGGAATCCACCAGATGCAGTTCAAAAACCGTTCTTCATTATATCGTTGACGGATTTCACGATGTGGGCGCCGCCAAAATAGGGGCTATGAATCTGGAGCTCAATGCATGGACCTCCATGGGAACGGCGGTTGACTATTCCGAACTGAACCGGTTTCTGGACATTCCCATGGCTGAGGATGATTTTATACTGGTGCTTGCCACCAACCGGCAGCGTCTGGATGAGGCAGTCCAGTTCATGGCAGCCCTGCACAGACAGAATACACGCTTTATAGCCGTCACTTACCCGAACAGGGAACAAGATGAAATCAAAAATCTGGCAGACCAGGTCATTTTGCTTCCCAAGGTGCCGGATCATTTTCAGCCGTTCCTGGATTTACCGTTTTTGTTTTTACTGGGATTTTACTTTGGCCTTGCCCAGGGCAGACTGGCCGGAGAAATGCCCAGAAACATGGCCAAGTCCGTAACTGCGGGCAGGACAAAAAGCGGCCAGGACTGGTCCTTATTCGATATCCTGGATGATATGGACCAAAAACACCAGGCCCTGGGACTGGGCATCTACCCCAGGGTGCAGCGGTCCGAGCCCCTTTGCTGGATCAATCTGGCCAAAACCACAATTGAAAAGCGGTATTACCAGGATCTTGTTCTGCTGGGAGCTGCCCTGCACGAAAAAGATGCGTTTTCAGCTGTTTTCACCCCTTCCAGTGATACCGGGCTTGAGAATTTGTCCCGGATCATTTTTACCCACCTGGCAGAGGACGGCATACTGATTTTTGTTCCCATGGACAAACAGGCCGAAGCCGGGTGCAGGAATTTTGCCCGGTTGTGGGAACCTTTCTTAGGAATACCCATGCAGGTGGAATTTGCTGAAAAACTCAAGGGGATAAGCCCGGAAGACAGTCTGGTGGTCATCGTTGCTTCACAAACACCGGATGAAGACAAGTTATCCGAGGTGTTCCATTACCCCCATGAAAATCTGCTCTGGATTGGACCGGTAAATGAGGTGGTATCAAATAAATTATCTGCTGGTTCCCATGAAGGATATTATTTGAAAAATCCCGGCCTTTTCTGCCGGTACGAGCATGTTTATGTGGCTTTGTCTCAGTTATTTTCCAGAATAACGTCCTTCAGGTTTCCCGGACGGGCAAAGCTGTTTGATGCCCATTTAAAGCTGATGCTGCCAATGGTGCAGGCAATTTTGGCCGATGCCGGCCTGCACGGGCAGCTGCAAATGGCCATCCAGGAAAATCAGGTATACAAAAAGCAGTTGTTTCTGACCGGCATGCGGGGAACCTGCATTCCATGGAAAACCAACTTCAGCGGACAAAAATTCAGGGGCATAGAAAGCGATCCTTTCGGGGTTTCCGCCTATTCCCACCTGGTAATGGTGGATTTTCGGGTGGATGAAAAATATGTAAAACTGGTTTCCAGAAAAAACATGGTGGCCGATTTTGGAGAATCCCGGGTCCAAAAATGGGAAAACCGTTATCTGGGGGGATCTTCTGTGGATGAATTTTTATCAAAAACCTTCATGCCGTTTTCGCCGGACGGGGTTCTGCCCTTTCTGGTTGACGGGCAGTGGTTTCTGCCGGTGCTCAAGCCCGGATATGATGCAGACCAGGATTGCCTGATCATTATTGACGCCACCAGCGAAACTCGGTTTGATGCGGCCCTGGATGAACTGGCTACTTTCGGCAGCAGATGTGCCCGCATAGTTGTTCTGACCCAGAAGGCTTTTTCCAGAGATGCCCGGTTGTCCAATCTGAAAAAATATCCCTTAAGCCATATTATTCTGGTGCCTGGAATAGCTGATAATACCAGTGTTGCCGGAAGCATATCCGATTATCTGCTGCCTGTGGCAGTGGGACTGGTGGGAGCGGCCATGAAATTTCTGGATACCCGCAATACGTGACAGGTCTGTAATCCAAAATAAATGGTGCCCGGAACTACCGGAAAAATACCGGTAATCTCGGGCACCAGGGGGGCTTTAAGAGACTGCTGACTGTTATTTTTATTACAGGGCTGTCACTGCTTCTTTTGCCCGGGAGGTCTTCTGGACTTCATGGGAAGAAAGCAGGGCCTTTGCCTTTTCATTGCATCTTGTGAACAGATCTGTTTCGCCTTGTTTTTCCCAGCTTTCAAACCTGGATCTGTCCATGAGTTCCGGCATGAGATGGGCTGTACGGAAATGGGCAAAGGTATGGGGGTCACTTAAAAAGATGGCATTTTCCGAACTTTTGCTGACCCGGTCGATAACATCCAGGGCCAGGGTCTGTTCGTTAACAGGGATGCCTTCGGCAAAAAATTTGGCCATGGCCACCATTTCATCCGCCATGGTCACCATTTCCAGACTGGACGTGTGACCCGATTCAATATATCCCACATCATGGATGACATTGCACCGGGACAACAGGGCCGTGATAATGGAGAGCATGCCTTCGGCCCCTGCCTGGGCGTCAATGACCTTGGAATCGGTTGAACCGGCAAAAGACCAGATAGGAATCTGGTAGAGTTCATCGCGCATGTCGGCAAAGGCAGCCTGGGTAAGACTCCATTCCGTGCATCCATAGGAAACCACCGTATGTTTCATGTCCAGAACAGAAACATTGGGGGCAAACAAAAACGGGGCACCCTTGCGGGTCAGCTGGTGTATCACCAGGCCCACCAGGTTTTCAGCGATGCCCTGGGCCATGGCACCGGCCAGGGTCACAGGTCCCCCGCCCCCGGCATTGCACCCTGAAGGCAGACAGATGGGGATCTCTTTTTGGGCACAGAAAACCAGTTTCTCCATGACGTTTTCCGGATAGTGCAGCGGGCTTATGGCTTCGGAATAGTTGAATAAAAATGGTTTTTTGCGCAGCTGATTTTCTCCGCCCACAACAGCGCAGGCGATGTCATATATCTGTTTTATATCCTTGCCGCTGTCGGCAATAAAACAGATGGGTTTGTTGCTGTTGCGGACCATTTCCTCAAAAACCTGGACATAAATCTCTTCAATGTCCACATCTTCAGGATTTCCCATGGACATGGAAAAATCCATATTGGGCAGCGCATCCACAAGCCTGGCAAAATTGCCGGTATCTGCCAGCACAGGCCGTCTTCTTTCACCGGTCTCAAGGTCAATGGTAAAAATCGTATCAGACCCGGTGCCAAAGAAAAAATTTTCCCCTTCCAGGGGCATGGCCAGGTTTCCGGTCTGATCGTAGATATCAAATTTTTTCGGGGCAGACATGACAGCATTTTCCACCAACGCTTCGGGCATGGTAACACGGTTATCCTTGTCCATGCTGCATCCGTTGTCCAGCAGCATTTCAAGGACCCCTTCATGTTCCATGCGAAATCCTGTGGTTTCAAGAATTTTCAAGGCAGCATCGTGAATGGCCATTGCCTGTTTTTTATTAAAGACCTTTAACCGCGGCTGAAAGGTGGTTATATCCTGTAACATATGTTTTCTCCCTTATTTTTGGTTTGATAATGCTGTTTCAGATTCCATGTCATCAGGCAGGGCAGTCAAATTTTCGATAATGAAAAATCTTTCATGGTGCTGTCTCCTATTTTTTGAATTACGTTATGAAAACCGGCCCTGGTGCCGGACAAAAAAATGCCTGCAAATGAAATTTACCCGGGCGGAATGCCAGGTGCTGCAGAACAAAGTAATTTTTTGTTAGAAATTTATTACCATGGTATTTACATAATAAAATATTTTGTACTCAAAATATATTTATACATAAATACTATTGCTGGAGTTGTTTTGTCAAGAAAAATCTAAAAAAAATGCAGGGCCTAAATATTCCCGTTGGGATCTGCCAGGTCTTCTTCCGGATGCATCACATGCTTGGGCGGCTGGGGAGCACCGGAACCAAGCTCGGCCTGGCCCAGCATATCCACCAGCAGCTCTAGTCCCCACAAAAGCACGGAAACATCCTTGGGTTTCATTTTTTCGAGTTTTTCCATGAATCTGTGGTGAATGGGGGTGGGGGCATCCTCAAGAAATTTTAGACCGGCCTGGGTGATTTCCACATGCACCTGTCTGCGGTCCTTGCTGATCCTGACCCGCTGAACCAGTTTGCGGCTTTCCAGACGGTCGATGATGCCGGTGACTGTTGAGTTGTTGATAAAGACTATCTGGGTTAAGGCGCCAATAGCAATAGGGCCGTGGTCTGCAACTTCTTTGAGGCAGATCAGCTGGGGCAGGGTGATCTTGTATTTTTCCTGAAGCTGCTTTGAATGTCTGGACATTTCCTGAATTATCTGCCGCAGCCGCATCATGATCCGCATGCTGATGTTTTCTTCCATGGGCAAAAAACCTTATCTACTGTGTAATCTGTGTTATGTTGTTATCTGCCGGGCAAATGCAGCTGCCTGTTCCCGGACGGATGCATCCATCGCTTCGGGGGTGGTGCATTTGCCTATGTACAGTGTCCCGCTATGGATGGTTTTGTGGGGTTTCTGTATCCGGCCAAAGGCGGTAAAGGCTGCCTCGGCATTGTTGTCCCAGCCCCCACCCCCGGTTACCAGCAGTGCCTGGCGCCGGCCTTCCAGCAAAGAGGCATGGTCTGGTTCATGAAACCGGGTATACAGGCTGTAAGTCCTGTCGATAACCGCTTTGAGCTGGGCTGAAACTCCCCAGAAATATAAAGGAGAGGCAAAGATCACCAGGTCGGATGCCACCATCCGGCCCAGAATTTCCGGAATATCATCTTTTTGCACACATCCCGCATCATCTGGAACCTCTTTACACCTGGCACAGCCCATGCAGCCGTTCAGATTTTTTCCGTGAAGGTAGATACCGGTAATTTCATGGTTTCGGCGGGAGAGTTCCTCTGCCACCCAGCCAAGCACAGTTGCGGTGTTGCCTTTTTTCCGGGCACTGCCCTGTAAGGTTAGAATCTTCATTGTCATCTCCTGTTTTTGTGGGCAGGGGCGGTACCTTCCACAGTTATTTATTAAACGAATGTCTATTTTACCCAAAGATTAACAATTGTCAAATAAATAAACAGGATATACCTGGGTCCTTGCAGACCAGCACGGCATTAACGAATGCCGGCCACATTGCCCGGTATATCTCTCCGGGCGGCCCGAAGTCAGGCTGGCTTCCTGCATCGCAGGCGGGTATGAATTTCCCTCCAATTATGATTCCGCCGCCTCTTTGCCCATCGCCCATGGCGAAACATGGGAAAAATCTCTGGCTGTGATGAAGCAGTCTTTATGATGGTGCCTGAAAAATAAGACGGACAGAGGTTCCCCCGGAAGCAAGACAGTCATCCGTCGTTGTGCAGAAGCTGCAGCGACAGATGTTTCCCGGACAAAGATCTGTGTCTTTTGGAATAAAGGCGCACCTGGTTGAATCAATTTTAAAAGTAAAAGCAAACCGCTCGGAAAACAGCTTTATGCGCAGCAGATCAAATCCCCTGCCCCCGGCATTGAAGGCATAGGGGATTTTGGTGGTGTATTCACCTGATACCGGCGGGGTAAAATAATTTTCAAAAATCAGGTGCAGGTTCTCTCTGGTGAACCCGATGCCGTAATCTTTGATCACCAGTTCCGGGTGGGTTTTGGTGCCGGTGACAATGATATCGATCCGACCGCCGTCCGGTGTGTATTCAATGGCATTGCGGATAAGACCGGTTACAATGATATCCAGAATCTCTTCGGGAATATGAACGGGCACGCGGGAATCCAGACAGGTGTTTATGGCACACCGGCGGAAAGCAATATCCGGTGCCAGTTTTTTCAGGTGCTGTGTAATATAGTTGTCCGGGAAAATGGTCTGGTTTTCCAGCCGGGCCGGGCCGAAAAGGGTTTCAATGGCTTTATGCACCGCATCCAGGACAGCAGCAGCCCGGGTCTGGTTTTCCGCCAGCAGCACAAACTGGTCTTTGCAGGCATCCACCAGCCGGCCAAGAATATGGTAGGCGGCAAATTCCTTTTTTTTCAGCAGGTCTTCCACTTCATACTGGATGTCCAGGATCCTGGCAAGATTCCTTCTGCCCCGGGAAACGATCTTTTCCATGTGGGCATCATGTATGCCCCTGGCCGCCAGCTTTTTGGCCAGCAGCTTCATGGCGGCATCCACCACAGACACCGGGGTTTTCAGTTCATGGGCCAGATGGTTGATGACCTTGTCTTTTGCCTGGTTCAAAACTTTCAGATCAGCATAGGACTGTTCCAGCTCCTCATGGATCCGGGTATTTTCAATGGGAAGGGCCACGGTGCTGGCCACCATCATCAACTGGTCAATGTCTGTGTCATCAAACTGTCCCTGGAGTTTGTTCACCACCGACACCACCCCGATGACCCGGTCTTTGAGCCTGATGGGCACGGACAGCATGTTTTCTGCCACCAGATCGGTTTCCTCATCCACCCGTCTGAGATAAAAATCGCATTGTGAAATATCCGGGATCAGCAAAGGCCGGCCGGTCTTGTAGACATGGCCGGATACCCCCTGGTCGGCAGAAAACCGTATTTTCTTGAATTTGCTGCCTGATGCTGCGTCCTTGAACTGGGCAGAAAAAAAATACAGTTCATCTGTTTTCTCATCTGCCAGAAGGATGAACGCCCCTTCCACTGACACCAGTTTCTGGATTTCCGCAGTGATAATGGCCACCAGATCTCCCAGTTTGTGATAGGTATGCAGTGCATTGGAAATCCTGAACATGATCTGGTTGGTTTTTGCCATGCGCTTTTCAGCGGTCACATCCCGGAGGATCAATACCTGGCCCATGGGGTTGTCATGTTCATCATACAAAAGGGAGGCGTTGATCATGATATCAAGAATACGGCCGTCCTTGGTATACCGCTGGGTTTCAAAGTCAAGCACGGTACGGTTTGAATACAGCTGCTTCATTCCCTGCTTTGCCTGGCCAAGCAGGTGGGACGGAATAAAATTGATGTTTTTGCCTTTTATTTCATCCAGGGTCCAGCCGAAAACCCTTTCAAATGCCGGATTGACATATTCCACGGTATTGTCCAGGGAAAAGGCGAACACCGGATCAGCCAGAAATTTGAGCAAGGTATTCAGGCGCTTCCGGGCCAGGCGGCTTTCCTTGTAACGCCTGCCGTGTGCATCGGGTTTTCCGTCGGAATTTTCACTGGAAGGTGACATGTTGTCCTGCATCTGTTTGCCTGGGTTGCATCAATTGCCAGCAGTGCTCTAAACATACTAAATGTTGTGAATACCGGATCCTCAAAAGATTATCTACCATGTTCAGTTGGGAAAGTAAATCAATAACCCGGCCGAAGCAGGGGTGAAGACCTCATGTCAACGGAGAAATGCGGGCATTGATCACAGTGGATTTTTGCCGAATCAAAAGCACCGTGCCTGCCAGCAGGACTGCCAGGCCGGCCAGGGCCGGGGTGAAATCACGGGTGATATCAAATACAATCCCGGCGGCAATGGGGGACAGGGAAGCCGGGATATTTGCGGTGAACAGCCAGCCGTACACCCGGGAGACATGGCCTGACCCCCAGCTTCTGGCGGCGCTGGATACATAAATCACCAGCACCCCGCCATAGTTGAATCCGGTGATCAGGGCAAATGTCCAGAATCCCCAGGCAGATCCGGTGAGAAGCGGGGCTGCCGCCAGAACAGCTGCCTGGCAGATCAGGTTGGCCTGGAGGGCGGCAGATGACCTGATCCGGTCGAACAATGCCCCCCATATCACCCGGCCGGCGGCATTGGCCAACGCGAACAGGGAAACGGCGGTGATGCCGATCTCTGTTGCATGCCCGTTTCCGGAAAAAATCTCCTTAAGGTTGGCATTCACGGCAAATCCGGCAGCCAGTCCCATGAACATGGCCAGATAAAGCAGTTGAAAATTGGCATGACCCATCACCTGTCCCGGTCTGAGGGAAGACAAAGGCGCAATTGTTTGTGCGGTTTCAGGAAACTGCATCACACTGCCGGCCAGGACCACCAGGCACAAAAACAGGGTGCCGAAGATATAAAATGTCTGGAACGGGGTGTACCCGAGGCTAGTGGTGAGAAAGCCCCCCACCTGGCTGACCATGGCAGCTCCCCCGCCGAATCCGGCCACGGCAATGCCGGTAACAAGGCCTTTGGATCGGGGAAACCAGCGGATGCACACGGCAATGGGTACGATATAGGCCATGCCGGCGCCGATACCTGCCAAAACCCCGATTCCCAGAATGGTGAACACAAAGCTGTGGCTGCCCAGACCTGCCAGAAGCCACCCCCCGCCGAACAGCAGTCCCCCTGTCATGGCACTGATCCTGGGACCGATTCTGGGCAGAAAACCCCCGGCGATCATCATGGTCAGAGGAAACACGAAATAAAACACGGTAAACGGCACCTGTACAGGTCCCTGGGCAAGCCCTGTCAGGGTCTTGAGGGGCTGAACATATACACTCCAGGAATAGGTGGCCCCGAGGCAGACCTGCATGAGTACGGCGGAAACAAGAATAAGATATCGCATGGGCGGATGTACCAGACAGGCCGGGCCTGTGACACAGGGTTTCAGGTCAGCATACGGTTTTCAGGGAAGCTGCAAGTTTGTCCACATTTTTTGACCGGGCTGTATGCCCCATAAGGCCGATGCGCCAGATTTTTCCGGCGAAATTTCCCAATCCGGCACCGATTTCAATTTTATGGGTTTTGAGCAGCCTGCTCCTGACGGCTGCATCATCTATACCGTCCGGGATATACACTGCGTTGAGCATGGGCAGGCGGCAGGCGGCATCCACCACCATATGGATGCCCAGCTTATCCAGGGCCAGCACCAGGCGCCTGTGGGTTTCCATGTGCCGCTCATACACTTTGGTTTCACCTTCTTCCAGGATCAGAAAAAGTGCCTGAAACAGGCCGTAGAGCATGTTGACGGGGGCGGTGTGGTGATAGGCCCGGGTGGCGCCTTCCCAGTAATTCATGATCAAAGAAAGGTCCAGGTACCAGTTGGGCACCTTGGTTTTCCTGGCCTGGAGGGCGGCCGCAGCCGCCGGTGAAAAGGAAACCGGAGAAAGCCCCGGCGGGCAGGACAGACATTTCTGGGTGCCGCTGTAAAGCACATCGATGCCCCACTCATCCATGCGGATTTCCATACCGCCGAAACTGGTCACCGCGTCCACCAGAAAAAGGGTGTCACTGTCCTTTATGAGGTTTCCTATGCCGGGCACCGGATTCTGGACACCGGTGGAGGTCTCCGCATGCACCACAGCCACCAGTTTATAGGATTTTTCTTTTAGCTTTTTTTGCACCACATCCACGATGACAGGGGTTCCCCAGTCAAATTCCAGGGTATCCACCCGGGCCCCCAGCCGGGTGGCCACATCCTGCATGCGCATGCCGAACACCCCGTTCACCAGGATCAGGATCGGATCATCTTTTTCAATGAGGTTCACAAAACAGCATTCCATGCCTGCCGACCCGGTTCCGGAAATGGGAATGGTCAGTTCATTGTCTGTGTGCAGCAGGGTTTTGAGCTGGTCTTTAATGGCATCCATGATCCGGATAAATTCAGGATCCAGATGGCCCAGGGTTGGTTTTGAAAGTGCCTCCAGTACTGAAGAGGGAACACAGGAGGGCCCCGGACCCATAAGGGTGACCGGGGCAATGTCTTTGAGCAGATTTTTCATGGCAATATTCCTTTTTTACGCAGTGGACAGCATCATGCGCTCATCTCCCCGCTCCATGGCCAGTTCCGTGAGCTGGTCCGCCGGTATATGGCACAGAATTTTATGACCGTTTTTCAGACGCTGGAATTTGGGTTTTTCCTGTTCACAGATTTTCCCGTTGTCCGGCAGCACCGATCTTCTGGGACACCGGGTGTGAAAGCAGCAGCCGGACGGCCGGTTGGTGGGGCTGGGCACATCTCCGGACAGGATGATGGACTGGCGCCTGTCCGTGGGGTCGGGAATAGGTACCGACGAGAGCAGCGCTTCCGAGTAGGGATGATAGGGCGGCGGATAAATGGCAGATACCGGTCCGAACTCCACGATCTCACCCAAATACATGACTGCCACAAAATCGGAGATAAAGCGCACCACACTCAGGTCATGGGCGATGAATATCATTGTGGAACCCATGTCTTCCTTGATCTCATTGAGCAGGTTCAAAACAGCAGCTGCCACTGACACATCCAGCGCAGATACCGGCTCGTCACAGATCACAAGGGACGGCCGGCTGGCCAGGGCCCTTGCAATGCCGATACGCTGTTTTTCCCCGCCGGACAGCTGCCTGGGATACCGGTCATAATAATAGGATGCCAGTTTTACCGCCCGCAGCAGCCGTTCCACCTCCTGGCGGACCTTTCTTTTTGGAACGGTTTTGAATTTCTGGATGGGACGCGCAATCTGGGTGCCGATGGTGTAAGAGGGATTCAGGGTGGAATCCGGATTCTGGAACACCATCTGCAGTTCCCGGATCAAGGACAGATCCCGTTTCTGGGCAGGCTCGTTCAAATTGATGCCCATAAGATCCACCTTGCCGCCCGTGAGTTCTTCCAGGCCGATGATACCTTTCACCATGGTGCTTTTGCCGCAGCCCGATTCTCCTACCACTCCCAGGGTGGTGCCCTTGAGAACCTTCAGGGAGATATCATCCACCGCCTTGACATATGATTTTTTTTCCATACCCAGGATGGCCCGCAGAGAGGGATTCTGTTCCGGATAATACAGCCGCATGTTCTGAATATTGAGCAGCGTATCCATGGAAGACAGATCATCGTCGCCTTCAGGTATTTGAATGACGGTTTCTTTCTGGCCCCGGGCATAATCATCCCAGGGTACCTTCAACGGTTCTCTGCCCAGAAAACATCTGGACCAGTGGTCTTCTGATATGGCCACCAGCTCGGGATGCTGTGTGGTACAATTGGCAATGAGGCTTTTGTCCTCCAGGTGCCGGCCTTCCAGGCGCCAGTCGCACCTGGGGGCGAAAATACAGGCGTTGAGATCCCGTTCCGCCGGGTCGGGCACCCGTCCCTGGATGGACCACAGCCGGTTGTTGGACAGGCTGTCCCCCAGGCGGGGCACACAGCACAAAAGCCCCCGGGTATAGGGATGGGCCGGGTTGGCAAACAGGTGATCTATGGGCCCCTGCTCCACCATCTCCCCGGCATACATGACACACAGCCGGTCACTCACCTTGGCCACCACGCCCAGGTTATGGGTGATGAAAATGATGCCGGTGTTGAAATCTTTTTTCAGATCTTCTATCAGTTCCAGTACAGCCGCTTCCACGGTCACATCCAGGGCTGTGGTGGGCTCGTCCATGATAAGCAGGGACGGGTTGTTGAGCAGGGCCATGGCAATCACCACCCGCTGCTGCTGGCCCCCGGAGATCATGTGGACATACCGGTTCATCACATTGGCGGCATCAGGCATGTATACCCTTTCCAGCATGGCAATGCACCGGTCCCAGGCCTCTTTTTCACCTATGTCGGTGTGGGCGGTGAGCACCTCTGTGAGCTGGGTACCGATGGTCAAAGAGGGGTTGAGGGCCTGCATGGGATCCTGGTATACCATGGAGATGTTGTTGCCCCGGATTTTGCGCAGTTCCGCCTTGGGGGTGCCCACCATCTCCTTGCCCATGAACTTGATGCTGCCCCCCACCACCTTGCCGTTGGAACCCAAAAAATCCAGAATACCAAAGGCGATGGTGCTTTTGCCGCAGCCCGATTCCCCCACAACCCCCACGGTCTGTCCCTGCCTGACGGTGAAATTGACACCCCTGACCGCCGGCACCAATTGTTTCCGGGTCTGGTAGGAGATGGCCAGGTCCTTGACTTCCAATACCGGTATATCTGATGTATGTTCCATAGGATCGCTTTCATTGTCAGTGCCCGGCAGCACGGCTGCCGGGCACAGGGTTACTGATATCTCATGGATTCTTCACGAATCCCGTCTGCCAGCAGGTTGAGCCCCACCACCAGCGAAGCGATGGCAAGGGAAGGCCACAGGGCTG
>JAABRW010000010.1 GCA_011390695.1 Desulfotignum sp. | reverse complement strand
AACGCCGACGGCCTTGCCTTTCAACTGTCCATTGTCCTGGCCGTCTATATACTGACCTATTTTGAATGTCAGCTCATGGAATCACTGCTGCCGGAAGCGGTCAAGGCCCTGGCATTCGGGTTGATGTTCCTGTGGGGAATGTTCACTGCCATCATCATCCGCTGGCTCCTGGGGAAAATGGGTCTGACAGATTATATCGATAACAATATTCAGCGGCGGATAACCGGCGTTTCAGTGGATTTCATGATTATCGCCACGCTGACCGGAGTCAAGGTCACTGCCATCTGGGGGAACATTATTCCGATCCTGCTGGTGTCTTTGACTGCCGGCCTGGTTACCTTCAGTTTTATCCTCTATTTCGGGCGGAGAATGGAGGAGTACGGGTTTGAGCGGATGCTGGCCATCTTCGGCACTGCTACCGGCACCGGTGCCAGCGGGCTGATGCTGCTCAGGATCGTGGATCCGGATTTCAAATCCCCGGCCGCAGCCGAACTGGGGTTATATAATGCTTTCGCCCTGGTGCTGCTGCCCCTTACCCTGGTGATCTTTCCGCTGCCGCAGATGAATGTTCTTGTCCTGTTTGCCGTGCTGACAGGGTATGCGCTGGCAGCTGTGGCCGGGCTGAAACTGTTCGGGTTCTGGAAGGCAAGGAACTGGTAATAGACCATCCCGTACATCGTTCTGGGCGGGGTTACCGGTTTCCGGCCGAAAGACAATTACAAGTGGCATTGTATTCTGCCATGTGGAGGGTAACTTTTGCTGTCTCCTGAACTTCCTTTTTATAATGACCCGGAGGGCCGTGGCCTGCCTGCAGGTATCCCCTGTGTGATCGACAGCCATGTGCATGTTTTTCCTGATGCGGTGTTCGGCGCGGTGCGAAACTGGTTTGACGCCCATGCCTGGCGGATCCGTTACCGGGACACCAGTGACAACCTGATCCGGTTTCTGCTGGATCGGGGTGTGGCCCATGTGATCGCGCTGCAGTATGCCCATAAGCCCGGGATCGCCCGGGAACTCAACGATTACATGGCAGGTCTGTGCCGGATGTTTCAGGGGCGGGTGACCGGCATGGCCACGGTGTTTCCCGGAGAGGCAGGGGCGGCGGATATCCTGACACAGGCATTTGACCGGGGCCTGGGGGGTGTGAAGCTGCATCTCCATGTCCAGTGTTTTGACATGGACAGTCCGCACATGGATGAGATCTGCGCAGTGTGCGCAGCCCATGGCAAACCCATGGTGGTGCATGCCGGCCGGGAGCCCAAAAGTGAACACTACCGGTGCGACCCGTACAAGCTGTGCCGGGCGGACAAGGTGGCAGGGGTTCTCACCCGGTTTCCGGACCTCAAATTCTGCGTACCCCACCTGGGGTTTGATGAGATATCCGCCTATCAGTCCCTGATGGCGGTCCATGAGAACCTGTGGCTGGATACGGCCATGGTGCTCACCGATTATTTTCCCGCCCATACCCGGCCGGATCTCCGGGGGTTTCCCCTGGACCGGGTCATGTACGGCTCGGATTTTCCCAACATTCCCTATGCCTGGGACCGGGAACTCAAATGGCTGGCCAATGCCGGGTTTTCTGAATCAGAACTGGCCGGACTCACCTGGCGGAATGCCCGGCGGTTTTTCAACATTCCTTTTTCACAGCAGTGATACCCGGGTGCCTGAAAAAAAGGCGGCCGGAAAGGGCGGGGTGGCAGGCGGCGGCAGCGTCGATCATCTCCTGGACCGCATCTGATGCAGTCACATCGAATCCGCTGGCCAGCATGTGCGCGGCATCCCTGCCGGAACCGCACCCCAGCTCCAGCAGGCGGGCACCGGGGGGGAAGCTGGATGCCAGCAGGGCGTGCAGGTCCAAAACATCTGCGGATTCATACCGCCGGACCAGGTCTTTCCAGCAGGCGGTGTAATATGCGAGGGTGGTGTCAGTCATTTCATCTGGCCCAGCGGTAGACCCCCCGGGATACCCGTTCGAGTTTGCCCAGTTGTACCAGGCGGAACAGGATGTTTCTGACCTTCTGGGGGTCCATGTCCGACTTTTCGATCACCTCAGCCACTTGGGTGAGCCGTTTTGTCCGCCGTTTGAAAAGGGTTTCAATGCCGGCGGCATCTGTGATTTTCCGTGATGTGTTTTCAGGCGGGACTGTTTTTTGCGGTCCTTTGTTGGCGGCGGCCCGGGTGGCGGGATTTTTTTTCTTTTTCAGCGGTTTAGGCGGCCGGGTGGATGCGGCTGGTTTCTTTTTGGGCTGCTTTGGTTTGGCAGTCGGTTCATCCGGGGCTGCACCTTTGTCCAGGTCGATGCCGAACAGGCCGGACAGGTCTGCCTGGTCCTCCATGATGCGCGAAGATTTCTGCCTGGACCGGGTCAGCAGCTCTTTTTTGCCGGCGTTGACTGTTTCAGATACCAGGTCTTTGACATCGGCTTTGCGTAACACAAAAAACAGGGACGGATCCTGGTCCAGACGGGCCCCGACACCATACAATACCGCTGCCACGTGTTTGCACATGACAGCCCAGTCCGGGCAGGAGCAGTCCAGAGAAATTTCCTCGGGGGCCGGGAAAAGCCCTTTGCCTTTTTGGGTGAACACCGCTTCCAGGGTTTTGGGAAACCGGCCGGCCAGCAATTGTTTCAGGCTGTCCATCTGGTCCCTGCACCGGGCCTGGATATGGCGCCACTGTTTTTTGGGGATCGGCTGGATGGTGATGGTAACCCGGTATGGCGCACCTGCGCTGCCCGCCACCAGTGCTGTGATGGTCCCCGGCGTGATTTGAAGGTCCAGGACCGCCCCGTGCCGGACATAGCTTCTGCCCCGGCCGATCCGGTTGGCATAGTCGGCATACTGTTCCAGGTTCCGGTTCCAGGATTTGCCCCACCAGGTTGTGGCCAGGGTTCTGCCTTCGATGATGACCGGTTGGATCCCCGGGTTTTTCTTTTTCAGGGCGTTGCGTTTTCTTTCCGCCAGGGCCTTTTTCCGGGCCACACTGACGTATGGAGGGTAATAGTACATGGGTAAATCCTTGGCAGTTATCCTTGTTCCAAAATCAACCCGGCAGGGAAAGCCGGAACAGATCCATCAGTTTGTTGTCATCCATTTCAGTGACCAGGGTTTCCCCGGACGGGGCTACCACCTGGTCTGCCAGTTCCTGTTTTTCCCGGATCATCCGGTCGATTTTTTCCTCAATGGTCCCTTTGGTCACGAATTTGTGAACCAGGACCTTTTTTTCCTGGCCGATACGGAAGGCCCTGTCCGTGGCCTGGTTTTCCACGGCCGGGTTCCACCACCGGTCAAAATGCACCACATGGCTGGCCCGGGTGAGATTGAGCCCTACGCCCCCGGCTTTTAACGACAATACCATAAACGGGCAGTAAGTTTCATCCTGAAACTGCGCAATCAGCTGTTTTCTTTTTGCCACGGACACACTGCCGTGAAGCACCAGTCCCGGGTGGTGAAAAATCGATTCCAGAAAAGACTGCAGGGGCCGGGTCATCTCCTTGAACTGGGTGAACACCAGGACCCGTTCCCGTTTGTCATGGATGGTTTCACAGATCTCGGCCAGGCGGCGGAATTTGCCGCTGTGTTTTGCCGTAAAATTTCCGGAACCGGTCAGCTGGTCCGGGTGGTTGCACAGCTGTTTGAACCGCATGATAGAAGACAGGATCAGGCCTTTGCGCTGAATGCCGGTGGTGTTTTCGATCTGGTGTGCCAGGGTTTCCACCGCCTGTTTGTACAGAATCACCTGTTTGGGACTCAGGTCTGAAAAAACCGTCATTTCCACCTTGTCCGGCAGATCGGAAATCACGGTTTTATCGGTTTTCAGCCGGCGGAGGATATAGGGAGAAATCAACTGCCGCAGCCGGGCATACCCTTTGGGACTGTCTTTTAATGTTTTGGCAAAGGTGGAAAATTCGGATTTGCTGCCCAGAAGCCCGGGATTGAGAAAATCAAACAAAGACCAGAGATCCGACAGCCGGTTCTCCACCGGGGTCCCGGTCATGGCGATCCGGTGAATGGCGGGCAGGGTTTTGACGGCCCGGGTCTGGTGGGTGCCGGGATTTTTGATGGCCTGGGCCTCGTCCAGGATCAGGCAATGCCAGGTGTAGTCCTGCAGCCACTGGTATTTTTTGACCAGGGTGTAACTGGTGATGACCAGGTCCAGCTGGTCCAGCCGGGATCTGGAAAGGGCAAGGTCCCCGGCCCGGTTCTGTGTGTTCTGATTCCGTCCGTTCAGGTGCTGGCGATCCTTTGCATTGACAAATCCCGGATGTGCGGCATAGGTTTTGAGTGCGGGCAGAAACCGGTTGATCTCCTCTTCCCAGTTGGCGATCAAAGAGGCTGGTACCACCAGCAGACTGGCTGCCTGCTTTCGTTTTTTAGAAAATGTGCTGAGCAGGGCCAGGATCTGGATGGTTTTTCCCAGTCCCATGTCATCGGCCAGGCAGGCCCCGAACCGGTGGGTGTGTAAAAAGTTCAGCCAGTTGAGCCCCTTTGACTGGTAAGGCCGCAATCCAGCCTTGAATCCCTGTCCCGGATGGATGGACCTGACCTGTTCCGGCTGCTGCATTTTATGGATCACAGATTCCAGCCATTCCCCGTTGGATACGGTCACTTCCAGATCTGCACTGTCCAGTCCCTTTATCTTTTCCGGATGCAGCCGGGCCCGCATGGCCTCGCCCAGCGTCAGTCCGGATCCGGCCAGGTCTTCGAACCGTTCGCAGGCCTTGAGGGCCTGCTGGAGTTTTTCCGGATCCACAGCCACCCACCGGTTTTTGATAAAAGCCAGTCCGCGGCTTTCCTCAAGGATCTTTTCGATCTCTTCCGGGGTGAATGCCAGATCTCCGATCAAAATGCCGGCCTTGAAATCCAGGAGTGCATCCAGCCCGGCCATGGCCGGTTTTTTGTCTCCCAGAGAGATGTTCACCCGGGGGGAGGCGGCCTGGTGTTTCCACCAGTCCGGGATGCGGCAGATCACCCCGCAGGCTTCGTAATCGGGAATCTCCTTTAAAAAGGCAAACGCTTCTTCAGCCTCCCAGGCCAGGGGATGGAACAGTTCTCCGGTTTCGATGAGTCCGGCCACGATCCGGCTTTTTTCCCCGGCTTTGTAAACCGTTGAAAGCAAATTGAGCAGGGCTGCGTCATCATGGGATGCAATGGCATGTTTCAGGGGCAGGTGTCTGGGTTTTCCATTGGCGCCCATGCCCGCGGAATAGGTGGCCATAAAGGCAAAGGGCAGGGCCTGGTTTTTGTTTTCCACCAGATGGAAGAACACCCGGCCGGCAGGATGCAGGTCCGGGTTCCGGCCGTGGAAATAATCGCTGACCCGTCCCTCGAACGTCTGAATCTCACTGGCAAACGTGTCGTTGAATTTCTGCCACAGACCTGCCAGCATCCGGTCTGTCACATATTCGGCGCCGGCCATCATGGGGCGGGTGGACAGAAAATCTGCGATGGTGCCGAAAGGGATCTCCACCTTTGCTTCATGCCGGAGGGTTTCCAGTTCCGGGATACGTGACAGGGCCTGAACAAACCGCCCGGCAAAACGGATAAAATACGCCAGGGACGGGGAAAACTGTCCCCGGGTTTTTTTAAATCCCAGTTCAAACAGCCAGGAATTTCTCCGGGCCGCAAACCAGCGATGGATTTTTTTCTCATGCCCGGCCTGTTCCCGGGAAACAGGGGTTCTGGTTTTCTCCCATTCCAGACACAATGTCTGGTCCGGCATGACTGAAACCACCAGTTGCTGTGTATTGCTGTCCGCCAACCTCAGCACTTCCTTCAATAAGGTGTTTTATGGCTGGCAGGGATCAAAGAGTGATAAACATCCCTTTTTCTGTCTTTTTTATCTTGTTTTCTTTTTTCAACCGGTATGCATTGTCTGAAATCTGCTTGCCGGTAAGGCCGGTCTCTTTTTGTAGATCTTTGAAATTAATTCCATCTTTGTGTTTTTTGATGGTTTTAAGGACAGCATCGAGATTTGATTTGCGGGGCTTGGTTTTCTTTTTTGGTGCTGGTTTGGCCGAAACGGTTGCAGGCTTGGGAGCGATACGTGTCGGTTCTTCAAAAGAAGAATCCTTTTTTTCAGAACCACCGGTCAGATCATTGATGCGTTTGGAAAGTTGCATAAGTGATGTTTTAACCAATTGGGAAGATTCTTCGTCGAGTTGAAAAGTAATAGTAAATTTCATGTTTTTCTCCTTTTCTGAATATAAAAAATTTCAATTTCACATGTATTATCAGTGTAGTACAAATTAATCAAGAAGATGAAAAAAACATTTTTTCAAAGAATACTTTTCGTTCAGTATAACCGAAGTTGACAACCCTGCCTTCCCTGTCCTATTCTCCCTATGGAATCAGGGTCAGGTATGCTTCCCCATGGAACCGGGGGTGCAAAGGGTCATCTGAAATTTAATTGAAAAAGGATTTCCTCCCATGAAACGCTGGATTTATTCGGTCATTGCCATTGTTCTGGTGCTGGGTATCGGTGCCGGCATTTTTCTGAATCATTTAAAAACAGCTGCCCTGCCGGTCATTGACGGCAACCTGCCCCTGGACGGGCTGGCCTCGCCGGTTACCGTGTACCGGGATGCCCACGGGGTGCCGTCCATTACTGCAGGCAATGAAGGCGATCTGTACCGGGCCGTGGGGTATGTGATGGCCCAGGACCGCCTCTGGCAGATGGATCTGCTGCGCCGGGTCACCCTGGGCCGGTTATCGGAAATTTTCGGTGATTCCCTGGTGGAGGTGGATCTGCTGATGCGGGCCCTGAAAATCAGTGATAAAAGCCGGGCCATTCTCGACAGCTGCCGGGACCAGGGCCTGCTCACTGCTTTGGATGCGTTCTGCGCCGGGGTCAATGCATATATAGCCGATGCCGGCAGCAGCCTGCCCCCGGAATTCCGGATACTGGGATACACGCCTGAACCCTGGGAACCCATGCACTCGGTCAACCTGATCGGGTATATGGCCTGGGACCTGACCAGCCCTTACGGGATTGAACCGCTTTTCCACAAAATCCGGCAACAGGTGGGGGATGCGCTTTACCAGGAACTGCTTCCGGACCAGACCATGATGAAAACCCCGGTACACCTGCCCGGATATGACATGGTCTCCAGCGGATGGGACGCTGGATTGCGGCAGTCGGCGGATATCCTGGGAAACCTGGGCATGACAGTATTCCATGGTTCCAATAACTGGGCAGCCGGCCCGGAGCGCACCCAAACCGGCAAGCCGTTGT
>JAABRW010000009.1 GCA_011390695.1 Desulfotignum sp. | reverse complement strand
CAGGTTGATCAACCGTGTGATCTCATGGGCTCCGGCGTCTGCCATCCGGGTAATGTAGCCTTCAGACCCGGTCTTTTTAACAGGTGTGTCCTGGTCCATCTGCCACAGGGTCATGGCCGGGACTGCCTTATCCTCCACCATAAGCGTTTCCTGCCGGCCCTGTGCTGTTACCGGCGCAAAGGGGATCTGATCCTTGAACAGAAAAACGCCCCGGGGAAGATGGGATGCCCTGCCAAAGACCTGGTTGACCGCCGCCACCATGGGCTGGGTGGACCGGTAATTTTTGTCCAGTGTATAGTGATGTCCTTTGGTATCCTGCCTTGCCTTGAGATAGGTATGGATATCCGCTCCCCTGAAAGCATAGATGGCCTGCTTGGGATCACCGATCATAAAAAGCCCGGTGTTTTCCCGGTCCAGATAAATGGCACCAAAAGAACTGTACTGGACCGGATCCGTGTCCTGGAACTCATCGATCATGGCCACGGGAAACTGTTCCCGGATCACTCCGGCCAGGCGGTTTTCTCCGGTTCCGGACCGGGACAGGGCCTGGCCCAGCCGGGTCAGCAGATCATTGAACCCCATCCGGGACAGGCGGTCTTTGGCAGCCAAAACCCTTTTATGGATATCGGCTGCGGCGTGGAAAACAAGGGCCTGTTTAATGTCCAGGGATGCCAGGTGCGCATTGAGCCGGTCAAAAGCCTCATAGGCCGGATGTACCGGCGGAACATTATTTTTAGATGTTCCGTCAGCCAGGCCTTTGGATGAAAATTTTTCCAGCACCTGATCATCAGGCAAAGGGCCTGCATGGTTCACCCATTGATCAAGTTGCGTAATCCACTTTTCAAGGGAGGTTGTTCGGTATTTGTTGTTGTTCAGTGTCTTCTCTGCCCGGGCTTTGTTTACCTGTTCCACAGCCAGGTTAAAATCCGATGCCCAGACCAGCCGTGCCGTCTCTATGGATTGCATGCGCTGATCCATCATGTCAAACGGATCATCCGTCAGAGTCCCGCCGGCATAATCCACGGCATTAATGATGGGCAAAACCTGTTTGAGCAGTTCCCGGGGGGTGGAGATCTGAGCCACGTCCTTGAATGCTGATAACGTTTCAACACTTTGGGGATAAAACCTGGCCCGCCAGAAATCACAGGCAGCCTCTTCGAACAGATCCTGGTCGCTGGGGGCAAGTTCCAGATCAAACAGGGACAAACTGTCAAAGGCATGCTGCCGAAGCATACGCTGACACCAGGCATGGATGGTGTGAATGGCGGATTCATCCATCCACTGGGCTGCCTGGTCCAGGCGCATGGCCATGGCCGGCCACTCATCAGGACTGTAATCAGCTTTCAGGTCTTCCAGGAAGGTATCCCCCTCCCCGGTTCCCCTGAAAAATCCGGCAGCCTCGGTCAGCCTGCTTCGAATCCGCTCCCGGAGTTCTTCAGTGGCAGCATTGGTAAAGGTGACCACCAGGATTTCCGGCGGGGTCAAGGGCCGGGAAAATGCGTTTGCTTTTCCGTGCCCCAGGACCAGCCGAAGGTAAAGGGCTGCAATGGTGTAGGTCTTTCCTGTTCCTGCACTGGCCTCGATGAGCCGGACCCCGTTCAGAGGAAACGTCATTGGATCTAATTTTTCCACCATGGTTATTCCTCCTTTTCCAGGGCTTCTACCAAAGGTTGATACAAGGTCTGGCAAAGGAAAACAAAATGATTGTCCCGTGCCTGCCATAAATCTTCAAACCCTGGATAGGCTCTTTGCAGATAGGGATCATAATCCAGCTCGCCCGACCGGAAACCGTCTCCCTGGTAAGTTTTTAAAGCCTCGGCCTTTGCTTCGTCCGCATCTTTGGAGATCAGGGCATGGGCATAGGTCAGCCCTGTTTTTGCCGTTACCGGCAAAGGCAGGCGCAACCCATTGAACAAACATGAGACCATGTCTGTAAGGATTTTTCCGGCCCGGGGTTGTGCCATGGGCGAGAGAGAAACAGTTGCATCAGGTGCCACAAGATGACTGGCAAGGGCCAAACCCCGGGCGCACCCGGCCACATGTTTCACCCAGAGTCCTGCCAGGCTGTGCATCCGGGTTATATTCCCCCTGCTGCCCATAACGGACAGTGGATAAAACTCCCAGCGGGCAAACCGGGCCAAATCTTTAGAACCCCCTGCCCCGTCCGGAGTATTTATCTCATATACCATATCCAGCCAGTCATCCAGAACAACAGGCGGCATGTTATCCGGTGCAATACGTAAGGAAATCTCCATGGGATCACATAGACAGGGCCATTGCTCCAACAGGGCCTGATGGCCTTTGAGCATATCCATCACCGGTTTTGAAAGTTCATCAGCAGCAAGATGGCCGAACCCGGCCATGGGCAGGTCCCCGGTCCGGGTCAGGCGAAGGGCTTCTGCTGCCACAGCAGATGAAACATCTGAATGCCCTGCATGAAGCCCGGCTTCCAGCAGCTGATTGCCCAGCCCGAACGGGGCCAGAAAATCCAGGGCAAAAGGCTCCTGATCCCGGCCGGTCACAGACAGCTCGTCAAACCAAACAGACAAACGCTGGTTGAAAAAATACCTGACCGGATTTTTAAAAAACCGGATCAGAGAAGCCAGAGTCAGACTCCCCTCAAAATCAGGTGGATCCAGGGGCTTGTTAACATTTTTATCCGGGCTCTGATTTTTTTGGGTATCCAGGGAAGTTCGCCACTCATGCGCATAGGTACACAATCCGGAGCTGTTCTCAAGGAAATAATCTGTTCCAAAGGGTTGCAGCGGATGGATGCAGGTCAGGGCATCCAGCAGATCTTTGTTTCCGGCCCCGTCATTTTTCAAGCACCATCCGGCCGCGAGATAGTCCCGGAACTGCCCCACCAAAACCGAGGGCATCCGTTCGCTGTTGTCCCGGTCATCCCGTCCCACATAGGAGATATACATCCGTTCTCTGGCCGAAAGCAGTGCTTCCAGAAAAAGATACCGGTCATCCTCCCGCCGGGACCGGTCTCCGGGCCGGTAAAGCCCTTTGCCTGCCATGAGATCAAAATCAAGCGGGGGATGGCTTCTTGGAAAGTCACCATCGTTCATCCCCAAAAGGCAGACCACCCTGAAGGGAATGGCCCGCATGGGCATCAAGGTCCCGAAATTCACCATGCCTGCAAGGAAACGCTGGGAAATACTGGATTCTTTCATCCGGGCCAGAAGAAATTCCCTGACAACAGCCAGGGTCAATGCTTCATCCAGCATGGCCTGGTCGCAGGCATCCAGCCACTGGTCCAGGACCTGATCCAGACGGCTTAAGGTCAATTGGTCCTGGCTCTCCCGGGCTGTAAAACAATCCCGGGCAAGCGTGCGGATCCTTTGGCACCAGACTGTCGGGGTTCCCGTTTGGTTCAGATCCTGCCACAGGCTTTCCAGTTGCCGGATCACATCGGACAACGGCCCTGCCAAAGCTGCATCAAGCCCGCCCACTTCTTCATAGGGTTCAATCCCGTTCCATTCTGCTCCCTTGCCCACGGCATAGCCCAAAAGCATACGGTCCAGACCAAAGGCCCAGGTGTTCTGCTCCAGCCCGCCGGGCAGTCCGAAAAAGGTTCGCTGTTCCCCATTGAGTCCCCAGGAGATCCCGGTCTCTTCAATCCATTGCCTGAGCTTTGGCAAATCCGCAGCCGCAATCTTGAATCGCTTCCTGAAAGCCCTGACATCAAGAAGGTCCATGACCTCACTGACCCCCATGCGGGAATCGGGCAGGTGCAAAAGGGTTTCTATGGCCTTGAGCAGGGGCACGCTTTCTTTGTTGGGCTTATCTGCAATTGTAAATGGTATAAACCGGGGATCCGTGAAAGACAGGTTCCCGAAAACCGCTTCAATATGGGGGGCATAGGACGTAATATCAGGGGTCATCACAATAATGTCCCGGGGTTTTAAATCCTCCAGGGTCTCAAAACAATGGAGGAGCTGATCCTGGAGAATCTCCACTTCCCGCTGCCGGCTGTGGGCCAGATGGAAACGAATGGAGGCATCTTCTGATACCACCGCTTGTTTGGCTCCTTCATCTTTTGGTAAGGGATCAAGGTCCAGGACGGCCTGCTGGACCTGCTGCAAAAGGGTATTGGTGCCTCCGGGAACGATAAAATCCGCAAACAGATCAATCTGGGAAAAAGCGGTTTCATAGTTTTCCGGTTCATCATACCCGTAAAGCAGGCCGATATAATCTCTGCCTTGTTTGCCCCAGGCCGCAAGCAGGGGATTGGCATGCTGGTGAAGCAGCTCGGGATCCAGGGGCTCGGGCATGGTGGCCTTTGCCTTGTGCCGGGCGTGCCCAATGCGCAGAAGCTCCCGGTCTTCAATGATATCGGCCCAGAAATGCCGGCAGGGATTGTGAACAAAAAGCAACACCTGGCACAAGGAGGACACTGCATGCAGGGTTTCCAGCACCTGCCGGGGTAAAGAGGAAATACCGAACACAATGACCCTGGGAGGCAATTCTTTGGGCCGGTGCCCGGCTAATGTTCCAGCCTTTTCCAGAAATCTGTGGTGAAGATCCGACCGGCCTATGGTTCTGTATTCTTCCGGAACATCAGCTTTGATCCTGCGCCAGAGTTCCGCCTGCCACAGCTGATTTTCGCTTAGGGGGACCGGCTGTCCCGCTATCCTGGCCAGCCGATCCACTCCTTGCGCCCAGTCTTCAAGCCAGTCGGCCCGGTATACCTGATACTGGTCATAAATGTCTGCCAGATGGGCCGCCAACTGGCTGCGCTTGCGCTGGTCTTTATCATGTTCAAGGAACCGGTTCAAAGGGTCAAAAACAGGTTCTGCGCAAAACCCGGGCAAGAGCCTGAAAATACGCCACATCAGCCGTTCTTTGTCATAGGGTGATTCTTCGGGAATGATGTCGCCGCCCAGAACAGCCCGATAGACGTTCCAGACATAATGCCCCGGCAGCTGCATTTCTATTCCCGCGCTGATGCCGCACCCGTCATCCGCGGCCAGTGCCAGTTTGAGCCATTGGGCCATGCCGTTACTCTGGACAATGAACTGTTCGGTTTCCAGCACCTGCAGGGGGTGGGCCTTGATCCAGCCCACGGCCACCTGCCTCAAATCTTCCAGGTGGTTGGAATGTATAATGGAAAACCCAGGGGAAAGCCCCTGTCCAGTATTTTGATTTTGGATATCCATTGATTTTCCTAAAATTCTGAACGCCTGAAAGGATAATTGTGATGCATACCCTAATGTCAGATTATTTGCGATAGTGGTTGAAGTATTGGAATAAAAAGGAAAATAATGGGGTGAGTGACGGGATTTGAACCCGCGGCCACCAGGGCCACAACCTGGTGCTCTACCGACTGAGCTACACCCACCGCAACAAAACTCTCCTACATTATCAGAACCGGCTGCATTTTTCAATAGTTTTTTCACAATCTGCCACAAACAGGGGTATGATATTAAACATTGACCTCACCCTGTTGTTTGACTATTATTCCTGGTACAAAAAAATATTTCCAGCCAATGAAAGGAACACTTCATGGATGCACTGCTCATATTTGTTATCCGCCTCATTCTGGGACTGGTCTTTGGAGTCCTTCTGATCCGGGTGTTTAAGCCGGAATGGGGGATGGTTAACGGTATACTCACCGGTCTGGTTCTGGTAGCCCTGGCCTATGCTCTGCAGTATTTTAAAAAACCCAAACCCCGGAAAAAGGGATAGACCCATTGGAAAATATCATTCTCGGCACAGCCGGTCATATCGATCATGGAAAAACCAGCCTGGTAAAGGCATTAACCGGTATAGAAACCGACCGCCTCAAGGAAGAAAAACAAAGAGGGATCACCATTGAGCTGGGATTTGCCTTTCTGGATTTGCCCGGGGGCACCCATATCGGCATTGTGGATATGCCGGGCCATGAAAAATTTGTAAAAAACATGGTGGCAGGGTCTTCGGGCATCGATGTAGTCACCATGGTCATTGCAGCGGACGAAGGGGTCATGCCCCAGACCCGGGAACACATGGAAATCTGCAACCTCATGGGCATTGAACACGGCCTGATCGCCCTGACCAAGACCGATATGGTGGATGAGGACCTGCTGGAACTGGCCATGGAAGATATCCATGATTTTGTTCAGGGCACCTTTCTGGAAGACAAGCCTGTCATTCCGGTATCTTCGGTCACAGGCCAGGGTCTGGAAAAATTTGTGGCAGCCCTCGAGAAGATCTGCAGCACCCTGCCGGAACGAAAATTCTCCTCCATATTCCGGCTGCCTGTGGACCGGGTCTTCAGCATGAAGGGATTCGGCACGGTTATAACCGGTACCCTGGCCTCGGGCAGTATCCGGGTGGGAGAAGATATCATGGTCTATCCCAAAAAAATTGTCTCCAAAGTGCGGGGCATCCAGGTGCATTCCAGCAGTGTGGAGGAGGCCGGAGCCGGTACCCGCACCGCCGTCAACTTCCAGGGCCTGGACAAGGAATCTGTAAGCCGGGGAGACATTCTTTCCACTCCCGGCACCCTCATTGAAAGTTATATGGTGGATGCTGGATTCCATTTTTTAAAATCCAACACCCGGCCGGCCAAAGCACGTACCCGGGTACGGTTCCATTCCGGGACCAGTGAAATTCTGGGGTATATGGTCCTTCTGGACAGAGAAGAACTGCTGCCCGGCGATGATGCCCTGGTCCAGTTCCGCCTGGAATCACCGGTGTGCTGTATAAAAGATGACCGGTACGTTGTCAGAAGCTATTCCCCGGTGAGAACCATCGGGGGCGGGGCCATTCTCAACCCGGTGTCCCAGAAGCACAAACACCTGGATGCACCTGTGATCCAGGGCCTGAACGCCCTGGCAGCAGAAGATATGGAACAGACCATTTTGTTTTTCCTGTCTTTGAAAGGCTTTAAAGGGCTCAGTTTCAATGATCTGCGGATCATGACAAATATCACTGATAAAAAACTGGCGGCAACCCTGCAGAAAATGCTGGCCCAGCAGGAAATCATCCAGACGGACAAGGAAAGACAAATTTATGTCAGCGGTGCATTTTTCACTGATTTCAAAACAAAGGTCTTAGAAAAAATCCAGCAGTACCATGAAGCCAACCCCTTAAAAGAGGGCATGCCCACCCAGGAACTCAAGTCCAAGTTCAGGTACATCAAGGACCCCAGGTTTTTCAATATCCTGTTTTCCCGGCTTGAAAAGGAAAACACCGTGGTACTGGACAAAAACCTGGTGAAACTGGCAGGGTTTGCAGTGGCTTTGCAGAT
>JAABRW010000008.1 GCA_011390695.1 Desulfotignum sp. | reverse complement strand
GGATGAGCTGCCGCATCAGTTCCGATTCAAAGACCAGGGCCATCTGATCCGGACCGCCTGTCCTGATATGGCTGGCCAGGATCTGCTCCAGGTGGTCGTCAGGATCGATGGTCAACTCCCGGACCAGCAGATACGGCCATTGTTCGATAAACGCGTCAAACGTGAAAGCGATTTTCAATCCGTCTGATCCTTCGGAATCCGGCACCTGTGTCACATATACGGTCAGGATGTGAAGCTTGCGCCCCGACATGACACAGTCCGGTATTTTGGACAGAATTCTCTCGGCAATCTCCAGGGTGAACCGGTCTGTGAACACAAGTGCGAAAGCGGCATACGGCATTTTGAGCATTTCACCGGCCAGATCCAGCCGTGTCTGGCCGAGCATGTAGGAAAGGGATTCTTCGATCCAGAAGGTTTTTCTCAGGTGCAGCTCATGATTGACCATATATTCCAGATGGCGGGCAAGCAGATTCCCATTCTCCTGGGCAGCCTGCCTGTCCATGCCGTTTTCCACGGCCAGGGCCGTCTGCTCCCGGACAAATCGCTGAAAATCCAGATTCAGGGCCAGGTCTTTACGGCCCAGCGTCATGCCGTCATCAAAGTCATCTGATTTGCGGTATGCCGCCGCTATTTTCCGGGCTGCCTCTTCGATTCCAATCACCAGGGCCGCCATAGCATCGGCCCCGGTAAGAGGTGGAAAGTCGGTTTCCTGATAGTCCGGATGTTCCTTTGTCAGGCCCAGTTCATCCCACAACCAGTGCGGATCAAACCCTGGATTTCCATTTTTCAGTTCTGTTTCATACATGTATTCGAGATCCTTGAGCATCTCGATGATCCGCGGTTTCAAGTCCCGGGACCGGGCCGCCTGGCGGGGAGTACAGCCGTCCAGCCTTGGAATATCCATGTCCAGCCATTCCTTGTAATAGGCCTTGTTTTTTTCCTGGATCACCCTGTCCAGTTTCTCTCTGTCAGCCGGAGACAGATCATCAAAATTTATCTCCGGTTTGGGATCCGGTTCTTTTGACAGATATTCCTGCATGGCGCTTTGGAGGCTGGTGTACTCGGTGAGTCGGTATCTGGCCAAGTCTCCGGCAATCCGTTTGATTTTCGTTTGTCCCTTTTTGGCCCGTTCCCTGGATGTGGTTTCCAGAATCAGCCGTCGGCCATCCAGCTGGAAGCCTCCATAAATATGTTTTTTACCGCCTTTGGATTTGGACAGCCAGGTCCAGTACAAATCATCTGTGGGACGATCAAGGTCCTTTTTGCCGTCAAGAACCGCAATGAGTGCATCCGGGTCGTCCACATCAAAATACACATGGGAGATTACCATCTCATGGCCGTCACTGGTTTTCACATTTTTTGGGAAGGAACTCCCATATGTCTTCAGCCACAGCTGATGATAGATTGGAGGAAGTTCCTTGTAAAATTCCGTTTCCGGTGTCCCGGGATTGTCCTGAAAAAACATGTCATAAAGGAATTCTATCCGGCTGACAATCTCATCCCGCTGCATGCGGGGAAACAGATAAAACCCCCCGTCGATTTCCGGCCGGCCGGATGCGCCCACCGGGATAATGCGGGCAGCAAACAGATCATGGCGTTTCAATGACCGGGAACCTGAAATTTCCCTGATTTCGGTACAGGTTTTACCTATGACATCCATTGCAGTGACCGATTTGCCGGGAATGACTTTGGTCACCTCATACAGACGTACACAGGATCTGGCAGCCAAACCCAGGTAGGTTCTCTCTTCTTGGCTCAAAGAGGGGTCTGTATCAAGAAAATAGTCGAACACGGTCCTGTTTTCATCGGTTCTAAGGTCAAAATAAAACCAGAAATCGAACATGATTTTGCTCATCTCGCTGATATACTTGTTTTCTTCAAGCCAGGGATGGTTTTCTCCTGGGTCACCATAGAACACGCCCAGGGATTCATCCTCAAAACCCTCCCAGCCCTTTTGTTCAACAAAATGCTCCAGCTTTTGCAGCGCCGCTGACTTGTCTTCCTGTGTATACGTACTGAATCCACCGCTGTCGGCAAGGCAGCATTTCTTGTACTTACGTCCGCTGCCACAGGGACATGGATCGTTTCTTCCAATTTTGTTCATTATTATTTCCCTTTTCACAATCGGTCAAAATACAATCCCATGGTGTCAGAACACCCTCTGGTATAGCTTTCCAGCAGAGATATCACCCTATCTGAAGATTCGAAAAATATCAACGGTTAAACCCGGATGATCACGCTCACCTTAAACCTGTCTGCAAGCCTGCTGAGCATCCTCATATGGCCTGGAAAATCAACGATCCTGCCAGCGAGACATACCGCCGGGAGTTTGAAAGCCTGCTGTCTATCCAGGACCATTATCCCAAGCAGATCATTACCATGTGGGCGGATGTTTCATGAACGGGTTTGCCCTGATCGTGTGCAACGCCCTGCTGCTGATCTTTCCGCAGATCGCGCTGTTCCTACCGGGACTGTTATGACAAGCTGAATTCAGGAGATACATGATTGTTATTCCCGCACATGGCGGGAATTTTTTACCTTTGCCGCTTGTTTATCCATTTCAAGATCCCCGTCATAAATAAGCATGCCGGGATGATCTGATCCTGAAATCTTTTGAAAATAGCGGATGCCTTTCAGAAATTCATCCCGGAAGGTGCGGGAGGCTTTTATTTCAATGGGAATGAATGCTGTTCCCGAAGGATAAAGAAGATCCACTTCGTTCTGGTACCGGTCACGGTAAAAATAAAGTCCCGGGTCCCTGCCTTCATTTGCCCTGGCCTTATACGCCTCGGCAACCACCATATTTTCAAACAGGCTGCCGAATGCCGGATCCCGTTTGAACATAATCTTTCGAAAGTTCATTCAGGGCAAAAGGCAACAGGGTCAGCAGTGCGGTTCTTCCTGCCAGAGACTGTGTGATGGCTTCTCTCAACCGCAGCTGGTGGCTGCCGGTCAAAATATAGCCTGCTGTCAGTTCAGGGGCTTCATCCACAAAAACCTGAATCCAGGAAAGCAGCTCCGGTGCGTTCTGTATTTCATCAAAAATGACCGGCGCCTGATATCTGAGCATGAATGTTTTTGGATCCTCCATGGCAAGCTGCGCAGTTCAGGGTTTTCAAGATTGGCATAGGCGTGATGTGGAAAAACCTTTTTGGCCAAGGTGGTTTTCCCTGACTGGCGGGGACCAATGATGGTAATTACAGGATATTCTCCGACAGTAGCGTGTAACTCGTTTTCAATTTTTCGATCCAGCATAATATAGACAAATCTAAACTTGAAGTTTCATTTTGTCCTTATTATCATGCATTGTACCGGAGTCAACAAAAAAACAGATGCTATAAAACGTCCGACCTGTCCTCCGGTGATAATCGCAGCGGAGTGATCTCTGTATAGACTTTCCGGAAATCCGCCTTATTTTTTCACCATAAACAACCCTTTTTCCTGCTGTTACATCCGGCAATCCGGATACACTGAAAAGGAGATTCAATCAAGGAGGTCATCATGAAACGCTTTGCCATCACCGGTTTTCTGGTACTCATTCTTTCCATCACCGCATGGGCCCCGGCCCGGGGAAATGACTGGACCATCGATGCCGACCACTCCACCATTCAGTTCAGAATCAAGCATATTTTTTCCACGGTGTTCGGATATTTTCCCGATTTTGACGGCACCATCCATTTTGATCCGGAAAACCTGGACCAAGGCAGATTCGACTTCACCGTCCAGGTCAAAACCATCAACACCGCAATTGCCAAACGGGACACCCATCTGCGGTCCGATGATTTTTTTGCCGCAGACAAACACCCGGTCATGACCTTTACCTCTTCAAAAATCACCCACAAGCAGGGCAATGCCTATGAGGTCTTGGGCACCATGACAATCAAGGACACAGCCAAAGAGATGAACATCCCCTTTGTTTTTCACGGCACCGCCCCGTCCCCCTTTGACAAAAAACAGATTGTGGCGGGATTTGACACGGCATTTTCCCTTGACCGCCTGGCATTCGGCGTGGGAGACGGCAAATTTTTCAACATGGGGGTGGTGGGTGATGTGGTCGATGTCACCATTTCCTTGGAGGCACTGCGCACCCCGTAATGACCTGCCCCGGTGGTATGTGATTGTTATTCCCGAACATCGCGGAAATTGTTTACCAATGCCGCTTGTTTATCCATTTCAAGCTGCTCAGGCGGCACCCTTGATTTTCATAATTTCATCTGATTTTCTGACAACCCATCTACCAACCATCTACCAACCCATACAGGCGCATCCGGCCATTAAGTTCATTTTTTCCTGGGTAGTTTTCTGGTACTGGTCCCACCAGAATCCTTCCGCTTGACAATAGTCTGGTTACTCCGAACTTTTTCACCGAACCCTTTCCTTATTGTCCGAGACACCTTCCCATTGGACTGAAGCCGGATGTTCTCTAACCTTTCTGCATTCTTTCTGTAAAAATCCTTGCAGAAAGAAACTGGTATCTTTGTATCCCGTTGTCAATCAGGGCATTCTGTATTTATGCCTGTTCATTGTATTTTACATCACCGAATCTATTCTGTATTTCTTTCTGCAATCCACCCATTTCAGGATAATGACGAATCGGCGAATCTCTCCATCAACCGCCCTTTTTGGGAAAGCCGATCAGGGTCCTGAGGTTCTTTCGGAGATTTAGCGAACAGTGTCTGCCCAATCTCCTGAAATTGTTGAACCCCACACGCATGGTTCAGATCTCCTCTTCTAATACCTGCCCGTTTTCGAGCAGCCATCCGATGCTCGCTTTACGCATATTGAGAGCGAATGGTTGGTGGGAGGATTTTTGGAATAGTCGAACTGAGAAGTTGGCGGCATAATTTCGACAACAGCCATGATTTACACCCATCAGGTACTCATAGGCCGCACCCAGAAGATCGGGAAATTCAAAGTTGTCGTTCACCAGCACAAAACGGGACTGGTTGAAGTGGTCGAGCAGATCTTTCCACTTCTGATCGGGAATCTTGGTCTTTCCCTTGATTTCATTGAAATTGATATTGTTCTTGAGCACGCCTGCCAGTGAATCATTCTCATCTTCGATGGCGGCAATGGCCTTGTTGAGCATATTACCGATGTCATGTTTCAAATCCTTTAACGCCGGAACGGTGTCACCGTTTTCATCGGTCCAGGATTCATGCCAGCGGGCGCGTTTGGGCACAAAAAAAGTCTCCCCATATGATGTTTTGTCCTCAAGCAGTTCATCGACCAGGTCGGGCTGATCTTTCAGGTGTGTGAATGAATCCTGGCGCAGCTGGCGGCGTTTCCGATCAAATTCATCTGAGAGCCGCTTCAGGAAAAGCATCCCGAAAATGAACTCCTTGAACTCTGAAGCGTCCATTTTTCCACGCAAAATATCGGCCGCTTTTAGCAGAAAGGATTCAAGCTGGGATAAGGCAATTTTTTCTTTATTCAAGATTACTCCTTGGTATCATTGTTTGAATAATGACCGCCTTTATCACCGCCATGCTTACCGCCAGGTGTGGAGGGGTCAGGGAATACCTTTCCGAACAAATCATCCGGTCAAATCCTTCCTTTATGTATTCTGATTTTTTGAAATGAATTGGCCATCCACCCAATAATTTTCTTCATATGTTCAACATCCCCCCAGGCCTCACCAGGACAAAACCCTCCATATCGGAAATTGTTTCCATTAGCTATGCCAAAAGCCCAAGATCCTAAATATTCAATCCCGTCGAAATCCTTGATATGAATTCTTTTTTGTTCCTCTCTATAGATTTGTTCATCTTTGGTACGAAGATGAATTTCCCCATCCTTATGTCGGGATAAATGCAGACCGATATTTCCAATTTTGCTGATCAGGTATACGTCACCTTGTTTTGTAAGATTGATTTTGCCAATTGAATAAACTGCATTTTTCCCAACTCCAATAATTTCAATTGTATGTTTTTCAAAGGCATTCATACATTCGGTTTTGTTTGCCATCCGGTAAATTGACTGCTCGGCGTATCAATGTGCATATTCCTGTTCAGGTGACATTGGTTTAATCATTTTCAAAACATTGGCTTCAGATTGCTGTGCAAAATAAAGATCCCACCGCAACTGCACATTCAGCCAGAAATCAGGGGTAACACCGAAAAATTTTGAAAGTCGCAGCGCTGTGCTTGGTGTGACACCTCTGCGGCCGTTAATAATTTCATTGATTCTCTGATAGGGCACACGAATCGCATCTGCCAGTTCTTTTTGCTTGAGCCCCATGGGTTTTAAAAATTCCTCAAGAAGCATTTCCCCCGGGTGTGTGGGTGCTCTGTGTGTTGGAATTCGAATCATACATAACTCCTTGGTTGATAATGTTTCAATGGTAATCTGTAATTTCAACATCTGATGGTCCATTTTCAGACCATTTGAAACAAATCCGATATTGATCATTTAATCGGATACTATATTGACCTTTACGATCTCGTTGAAGCGCTTCGAGCTGATTACCTGGTGGGACACGCAGCTCATCAAGTAAAGATGCGGAATCAAGCTGATCAATTTTGCGGGAAGCAATTTTCCAAATACGCCTTGGGCAGATTTTTAAAGCTTGTTTGGTCACTTTGCCATTAAAAATATCCTGAGTCGCTTGATTTTTAAAATTACATATCATGAAAACACAATATCACGGTTGTCATGCTATTTCAAGCATTGGTATTATACCAACCATTTGTTCTCAAGCCCTTTTTCCTGATAAACACCAAAAAGCAACTATCAGAAAAAATTTTGGTGGCTTCGTACCTACCCATCCTGTTCATCATCGTTCTGTTTATATTTCCAGGGATTTTCAGCAACATCCCGTTTGATGTATTCACGATAGTCCGTGTATATTTTCTTGATAAGATCTTCAAATGCCGGAATGCCGATAAAGGCTTTGCTGTGATACCGCTCCTTTTCCAGCCTCTCATCTTCCATTTTCTTTTCATAGGCATCTTGGTCAAAAGGTCCCCACTTCTCCTCTAACTCGTTTTTCACCTGTTCCCAGGGAATTCCTTTTGACTTGTCTGATTCAAATTCTTTGGCTCTTTTATCAAGTTCAGATGCAACAGGGTCTTCTTTGCGTTCATAACCTGGTTCAGGGATCGTGTCATAATCAAGAACCGGTTTGCCAAATGCTTCCGCCATCATCACCCATGAATGCCGCAGCTCTTCAATGGTTTCACCAAATGGTTCAACCGGATCTGTCGTGATCGCCCCTGCAAACCCATTCTTATCATAGTATGCTTCATGTATGGCATACGTGTAATTGGTTCTTTCTTTT
>JAABRW010000007.1 GCA_011390695.1 Desulfotignum sp. | reverse complement strand
CACGGCTTGCACCCGCCACACGGCCGGAAGCCAGCCTCTATTGCCGCTTCTCTGGTTTTAAAACCAGTGACACAATTTTTGCAGTTGAAGTCCTTGCAGGAAGATTGATGAAAAATCTTTGATTTTTTGTTGTCATGATATGCACCAGAGACCACCTCTTTTGATTGTGAAGGGCTCCTGTCACCACGCCTATAGTCTCGGCGGGATAGGATCTGGATGACTTCATAGGCCAATACGGGCTTCCTGTGCCTGTTTTTCTTTTTGCTTCCAGTCCGGGCAGACACTGTCTTTGCAATAATAATCGGAGACCCAGGCCAACCCTGCCCTGACAATTGTAAGGTAGCCCGCTCTAAGCCCTATGATCCAGCCAAAAATCCCAGACCTACGAATCCCTATTAAATATAACAGGGTAAATATTCGGGTTAGCAATTTTTTTTCAATATTTGAAAAAAGTTCGGGACACAACGCAAGTATTGCGATAATACGAGAAGCATGGATGCTTCTTGCACAAAAAACGGCCATTAGACCCATCTGTAATCAATGATCAAATCCTTGATTTATTCGCTGGACAATCTCCTACAATTGTCATTTTGGAGAAAGACTATCTTGAATTAAAATCCGAAGTTGGTTATTGGAAGGCCATGCATGCCAAAGCGGTTGAGCGTGAACAACCCTTGAAAGATAAAATCAAGGTGTTGGAAGGCCAAATTAGGGATCTGAAACAACGGGTATTTTCAAAGCAAAATGAAAAAACAGGGACGAAAAAAGGGGAAGGCAAGTCAACATCCTCGAATCCTAAACGACCTCGCGGCCAACAACCCGGCAGCGAAGGGCACGGCCTTATCAGCGCCGTAAAGAATTTGATCCCGAACTGTCATTTGGTGGATGCAGGGCCAACGCAGGTAACCATTCTGAGGTCCCTGTAGATTCCGGCCGATCTACCTGAATCACCCCGTAAAAAAGTTCCCATGCCGCTTTGCATGCAAACGCACGAAAATCACGAAGAAGCCCTTCCTTCGAGCTCTTCGTGATCTTCGTGGTTTAAAAAATCAGAATCTAATGGTGGCTGATATATATCCATCCCATACTTTATCTGCTACAGGAAAAAAGGCATTCAAGGCATTCAGCTCTGATATTTTTTCAGGCGCCCCTAAGGGATTGCCACTGCCGGTGTATTTGTAATCATAGTATCTGGATCCCACTTTAACAAAAAAGTTTTCGCCAAAAATCGGCTGAATATAGTATCCCTCATAGACGCTGCCCCTGGTGGCCAGCTTGCTTCCCACTAAGGAATCTTCTGCCCCGGTAAAATTGAACCAGTATTCGGATCCCCAATTGTATTCAAGACCCAGTCGCCCGTCAAAGGGCATGGGAAATACAATCCCTGCATAAAGGCTGTATCCGTCATGGCTTTCAAGATTGCCATTGGAACTGAGCAGCCCCTGGCCCATTATTTCGTAAAATGGGTTGGCAGACACCCTTGACGGAGACGTATGGCTCCAGGACAGGGCCAGAAACAGATCAATATCTTTTTCAAAGGTTTCATACAGATTCTTTCTTAACAGCAGGGATGCGGCATCCCAGTCTCCGATGTCCGAGGTGGGCTGCATTCGGCTGATATAACCACCATAGTTTTGTTCAAATGTATACAGGCCGGTTGATGGATCTTTCGCAGCAGTAAACGGCATCACCGTCAGGCCTGTGAACCCGTCGGTAATATCCCATGCATGGGCATAATTTAACACGGCACTGGTGCTGTCGTCATCAAACAGGGTGGCTATAAAGCCAAACATATGCACATCGTCAACATCTGCCTGGCTTTCCTGCAGGGAATAGGAATTGCCCCAGTCTCCTTCGAATCCCACCCCGTAGCAGAACTTCAATGCTGCCCCGTATATGCCTGTGACCTCTTCAAGACCAAAATTAAGGGAGGCACCGTCAAACTGCCAGTTGATAATGGTACCCAGTGGGGAACCAGCTTCAAGGCTGTAGTTGGCATATTCCAGGGGCGGTCCATACGTGGAGGGCCGCCGCCCTAAAGAGAAACTGACCGGTATGTTTTTCAGGTAGTTGCTGTAGACAAAGTAAGCCCGTTCCAGGCGGATGGTGTCACCATGGGGCAGGGATGATGTGTTGCCGTCCATGGTGACATCCCCAAGATTTCCCTGATTGAATTTGACCCCTGATGAGTCTCCAAAAACTTTGTATGCAGCCAGCCTGCCGGAAAAATTCAAATGCTGGTTCACATTGGCATGCATGTTCAGATAAAATTTATTGGTCAGGATAACATTATTGTCTGCATCAAATTCATCAGTCGGGGGAATCATGCCTGCCATGGACATATTCTGAATGCGCTGCTGAATCTGAGCCAATGTGGCGTTGTTGAATCCGCCTGAAGCATACGGGGTAAAAAATCCGTTTACAAGAGCTGCCGGGGCTGCCTGCATGTCGTCATAATGCAGGGTATCGGCCCGGGAGCGCAGCTCAATGCCAAGAGAGATCCTGTCGGTGGCGGTGTGAAGTTCCGCTTTGTCCAGTCGGTCACTGATGTATTCAACCTCTTCGGTTTCTTCAATTTTCTCTTTTTCAAGTTCGCTTATCTTTTCCTCCAGCTTTTTCATGTTCTCATTCATGCTCTCCAGCTGCTCTTTCAGCATCTGTACATCATCAGCTGCAAAAATACCGGGGACTGAGAACACCGTCATGAAGAAAAATGCAAATAAAACCGCCAATCCTTTTTTCATCACCTATCTCCTTTTCAGAGTTTTATTTGCATTTGGCCGGTGTGGGGGAATCTGCCGCATGTTTGTACAGATAGGCATATATGTCTGCTATATCTTTATCAGACAATTGGGACCACTCCTGGCTGCAGTTGAATTCCTCAAAATCCTGTTTTTCAAACACGCGTTCCCACTGGGCCATTGTTTTGCTGCTGGGACTTAAATGCGGTATTGACGACGCTACTTCACCTCTCTGGGCACAGGATTTATAAACCTTTTTATAGGTATACTTGCCTTTTCTGTCGTTTCCATTGGGCTCATCAGCGACACCAGTACCGGTTGTCATGACAATGAAAAACATTGTCAGCACACAAAAAATCATTTTACGCATCATGGTCTTCTCCTTTTTTTCCTGTTTTCGTTTAACACATACCCCGAATGGGATTCTGCAATCATCATGCCATTTTTTTTACCCTTTTTTGCCGGATTGTCAGGCATAACCGGCAGGGGCATGTTTTTTTTATAAGAAACAGGCAGGAAGCCCGATTGCGCCGCATCAGGCAGATCAGATGCTGTAAAATTCATAACCGGCATTGGGGAGATGTTACCGGCATCTGTTAATCGTTAACTTAACAAATGCCCTTAACAGGTTAACAGTATGTAATATTCTGTGTTCTGAAGTTCAGTATAGGTAATTGGCGGTATAGATATCGCTGCAGCCAGTGTATTTTCCCGGTACCCACATCATAAATGGCACCGACAACTTTTACCGAGCCGTTTTTGACCAGATCCCGTGTAACAGGGCTTTTCATGAACAGATCCCGGATACTGATCCATACCCAGGAAATTACGGCCGATTCTGGAAGAATAGGGCATTATTCTTTCTGATGAAGGCATGGCTGGATGGTTCATGGCCAGAAAAGTTAAAGGCCCTGGGAAGCGATATGTGCACCGCAAAGAGGGTTTTTCAGGATGTCTTGTAATAACCGGGAAGCGCATAATCTGCTACACATATTGGAAACGCCAGATCAACATCTCTGTGGAGGACCCCAGGCTGTCTAAACTTTTCGTGGATGCTACTGACCAGCAAAAACTGTCTGTCTCTTTTGAGTCTTCTGTTTTCCGTGATGGATGGCAAGGCTTAATTGAGTATCGTTTCAGGACAGACAAGGCTCTCCAGTTTCAAGATGCTCTATTGTCGCTTGGTGTGCAAAATGGCACTCCGGCTGATGCGGGGCAGGCAGCACAGGGTGGACACTGCTATAGAAGCCGGCTTTACATATGGCGGCTTGATATTTAACGGGCCGGAAAGTAGAAGGTTGCAGTGATACACCAGATGGCCTTCGTTCCGCCCATTATTCAGGAGGTTGTTTTGAAAGAATCTATTGTGACAGTTAATGAAGATGGCCAAGGATTCTTGGTTAAAGGTGGTTTCATCCTGACAGCAGCCCACTGTATAGACTATCAGGACTTTGAATCCACGGCTTTAGGGGATCATTATTGGGCAAGTGTCACAACAAAGAACGGTGCAAACGCTTTCAGAGACAGTGCAAAAAAGGCCCGCCACACTGTTCAGAGCGGCGGGCCGGAGAGTTATGGGATTGTGGAACTTTGGGTTGATCTGTGTTAGCCTAAGATATGACTACGCCGGAGTCGAACTGAGTGTCATAGTCCACGCCAACCAGCAGAACGAGGTCAACGTAGTCGGCAGGTTCATAAATTGGTTCTGATTCAGTTCCAGTATTGTTTTGTGCCATAGCAACCTGAATTATGGTGTCGTCTTCACTTTCAATCGCCTTCCAGCCGTAAACATCCAATTCAGAGATATCCAGCACATCTTCTCCGGATGTGCTGAAATCTGTTATCATATCGAATAAGTTGCCTTCATATCCATCAATTTCGAACCCGGCATGATCGCCATTGGTGCCTTCCATATCACCGGCTTTCCAGATAAAGGTGTCATTTCCGGCGCTTGCAGTCATTTCATCCGCACCAGCCCCACCTTTGATGATGATTTCCAGGGGGATCGCGACCTCTTCCATGTCATCATTTAGTTCATATTCAAGTTCATATCCGCTGAAATCGATCACGTCATCACCAGGACCGCCTGTGACTTCCCGGATGCCGGCTGACTGGGCAGCGTCTCCCAGAGTGACCTGACTTCCTACAAATTCGTAATCATCATCCACACCCTTCCCGTCAAACAGCTTCAACACTGTTATGTTCTGGATGCCTCCAAAGAAACCGTCATGAATCATCGCCTCTTCGCTCAGGATGAGCTGGTCGGCGCCGCCCAATCCGTCTATTGTAGGCACTTTAGAGAGAACGACTTCGTCTTCTATAGGTTCTACAATGATCTCATCGATCTCATCACCAGCTTTCCAATAATAATCCCAGTCCTGTTCGGCAGCCAGGTAAAAAAAGTCGTTACTGTCAGTGAATTCTACTTCCTCCACACCACCTTGGTTAACAAAGTCTGTTTCGTTTTCATCATTCAAGGAAACTTCCCATGAACGATCCAATGCAGAATTAAATTTTTCTTTTCCTTCGTTTCCATCCTTTCCTTCGTTTCTACCTTTGCCGGCCCAAATTGGTTTCGCCATCTTCATTCTCCTTTTTTTGTTGCATGTCAACTCTTTTGGCCGGATAATGCCGGCAATGATTATCTATTTAAACATGATCCTTTCATATTGTGTGCCAATTAGTACAAAAGTTGTTTGATGCTATTGATATTATTGGGATTATTTGATTTTATTTTACCATAACACAAGTATGAATGATTTTATTTCACGGGCATTGTTTCTATTTAATTTAATTAGTTAAATATCACTTTTTTTCCTGGGGAATATACGAAAGGCCGGATGGCGGCTGAGTTTGGCTGTAACTTCCGTCCTATTCCACTATGTTGCCCCAAAAAAACAAATCCCGATAAGTAACCTTATCGGGATTTTTTTTTGGGATGAATTTTATCCCGTGGGCTTTGTATGGGGTCAGACCTTTATAGTTGCGTTCAGGCTTTGTAGGGGGCACCCATTAAAGGGCCTGCATAGTTGCGTTTATGATGTCGGCCACTTTCTCCTGTGCCCGGGAGGTCAGATAGGGATGCATGGGCAGGCTGAAGATCCTGGAAGCGGAATCTTCGCATACCGGCAGGTCTCTATCCTTGTATCCCAGATCGGCAAATGCGGTCTGCAGATGCAGGGGCACCGGATAATACACTGCCGTGGGCACGCCTTTTTCCCTGAGCTGTTCCTGGAGTTTGCTGCGGACTTCTTGATCTTTGGCAAGCACGGAATACTGTGCCCAGGCGCTTTTATATCCTTTGGGAACGGTGGGCAAAGTCAGGGAGCTGCCGGACAGCAGCCCGGTATAATTTGCAGCCGCCTGGTTTCGTTTTTCCAGCTCCATGGGAAAGATCTCCAGCTTGGGCAGTAAAATGGCTGCCTGCAGGGTGTCCAGACGGCCGTTGATCCCGATCCGGATATTGTCATATTTGTCTTTCCCCTTGCCGTGCACCCGGATGGATCTGAGGATGCCGGCCAGTGTGTCGTCATCAGTGAACACAGCCCCGCCGTCTCCATAGCACCCCAAAGGCTTTGCCGGAAAAAAAGAGGTGCACCCTGCATGCCCCAGACTGCCGGCTGTTTTTTGCTTGTACACACCGCCAAAAGACTGGGCTGCATCTTCAATAACCAAAAGATCATGCGCCAGGGCAATTTCCTGGATCGCGTCATAATCACAGGGCAGGCCGAAAAGGTCCACCGGGATGACAGCTTTGGGTGTTAGATCCGGTCGGGTGGTCTTTAGGGTCTCAACAGCCCGGGCCAGTTTTTGTGTGCCCAGATTAAAGGTATCCGGATCAATATCCACAAATACCGGGGTGGCACCGGTCAAACGGATCACCTCAGCAGTGGCAACAAAGGTAAAACTGGATGTGAACACAGCATCCCCCGGCCCCACGTCCATGGCCATGAGCGCCATGAGCAGGGCATCGGTGCCGGATGCGCAGGTGACAGCATGCTTGACCTTTGCAAACTGTGCCAGACGGGTTTCCAGTTCTCTCACCTCGGGTCCCATGATATATTTGCCATGGGCAAGCACCCTCTGGATGCCTTGCACGATCTGCGGATAAATATGTTTCTGCTGGGCGGCCAGGTCCACAAACGCCATCGCTTCGGAATCCGGTGTCACAGTATCCTGCCCGGGTACCTGATCTGATGGCCTATCCGGTGCCTGCCAGGGATATTGTTTCTTGCAGACAGGGCAGGCCATATCCTGACCCAGCTTTTCCCCGCATTCACACATCCACCCGGCGAGTCTGGCAGGATTCCCCACCACCAGGGCATGGTCAGGCACATCCTTTGTCACCACTGCGCCGGCACCCACCAGGGCATACCTGCCGATGGTCACCCCGCAGACAATGGTGCAGTTGGCCCCGAGAGACGCCCCTTTTTTCACAAGGGTGGGCCGCACCTCATCCATGCGCCGGACGTGTGCCCTGGGGTTGAACACATTGGTGAACACCATGGACGGGCCGCAGAACACATCCGCCTCCAGGGTCACCCCCTTGTACACCGACACATTGTTCTGGATTTTGCACCCGTCGCCCACCACC
>JAABRW010000006.1 GCA_011390695.1 Desulfotignum sp. | reverse complement strand
CTGCCTGGCGATCTTGATGGCCTGTTCCCCGGTGAATGCGGTGAGGATATCATATCCTTCATTTTTCAGGTTATACCTGATCAGCTCGATGATGTCTTCTTCATCATCTACAATCAATATGGTTTCTCTGGCCATGTTTATTTCCTGTGTGATGTGTTTACGGGTAATGCGGCAACAGGGCAGCCGCATATACAGGGGCCTGTCAGGCAACAGTGCCCGAAATCAGGTATGGCGGATGATATCTCCTTCAATAAGATAAATCACCTCTTCAGCAATATTGGTGGTATGGTCTCCGATGCGTTCAATGTGCCGGGAAATCAAATACATGTTGATAATCTCCGTCACCATGTCCGGATGTTCCCGGATATCGGTCTTCATGGTGCGGTAGGCCTCGTTTCTCATGGTATTGACCTCTTCATCCATATCCAGGACCGTATAGGCCATCTCCACATCCATGCCCACCAGGGCATCCAGGCTCAATTTGAGCATTTTGGCTGCCTGGTCCGCCATGGCGGTATAATCATATCCAAACTTATTCGGGTCATCGGAAGAGGTGATAAACCGCCTTGCAATATTGCCGGCATAATCGGCAATACGTTCCAGATCATTGTTGATCTTGATCACCGCAACAATCAGGCGCAGATCCGTTGCAACAGGCTGATACAATGCCAGGATCTTGAGGCATTCTTCTTCCACCTCAATTTCCCGTTCATCCACTTCAAAGTCCGTGTCTATGATAAACTGGGCCAGCTGCAGGTTTTCCGTGCGCACCGCTTCAATTGATTTTTTGAAACGGTCCTCCACCAGGGCACCCAGAGAAAGAATTTCCTTTTTGATTTTATCCATAGCCCGGTGCAAATGGTTTGTCATGGTCCCTCCTAATAACAAAAAAAAACAGCATCTGTCATGAATGCCCGCCAAACTGTGTCTTGTATCGGTTCTCCATGGAGCAGAATGTCATATCCAAACTGGTTTTTTATCTTTTTTGTGCTAGCATCGTATTAGGAATCTGTTACGCTAAAATTAAATCTAAGGGGTGAAATCCATTTGCAAAAACAGTTTGTTTCCTTTTTCATTATATGCATACCTTGTAAAATAGGTTTCCATAATGGAAATTCCCCTGCCATGAGCCATTGAAGCCGGTAATGAGAACCCCTGGTATTTCCGCCAGTCAAAGCCGTTGCCCTGGTCTTCAATTTCCAGGTGAATAGATGTATCCCCGACGATTTTTAATACAAACCTGACATCTTTTGTCAGATCATTTTTATTGCCATGGAGCACTGCATTGGTTAATGCTTCCCGCATGACAAGATTAACGGCAAACAGATGATCAGGTCTGTGAAGCACAGGCAGCCGGCACAAAAGATATTTGGTAACAATCCGGCACACCGCATCGATATTTTTCAGGCAGGAAGAAAATAAAATATTGATGGCAGTGCTGGTCTGGTGCATTTCAAATCTTCCAATTTTCTTGGGCATAAATGTCACACCTCTATACAAAGCACCACAACATCATCTTCCGGGCTGTTGTTTTCAGCAGACAGATACCGTATCAATTGCCCGGGCGCCTCTGCAAAAGAAAATGCCCGCAAATCCTGGAAAACAGGCAAAAGTCTGCGGGCGCCTGCCGCCCAGTTTATTTTTTTTCCCACAGACTCCACCAGTCCGTCTGAATACACAAAAAACCGGTCTCCTTTGGATACCTTGATCCGGGACACACCAAAATGCGCGTCAGAAAACATGCCGAGAACATCCCCCCGGGAGTCAATCAGGTACCCCTCCCCCCGGACCGGCAGACATGCTGCAGGCGGGTGACCGGCATTGACAAGTGTCATGGTCATGGTGGACCGGTTCATATGCAGATAACAGGCTGTCAGATATTTGCCCCCGGGCAGAATTTCTTTGAGCACCGCATTGACCATTCTCATGCTTTCTCTGGGAGAATACAACGGCGTGCAGTTCTGCGCCAGCAGGGCTTTGACCGATGCTGTCAAATAACTGGTTTTTATATCATGCCCGGAAAAATCTGCCACAAAATACCCGGTGATGTGATCACTGATGTTCAGAATATCGTAAAAATCCCCGCCTGCTTCCTGCAGGGCTTTATAATAGACCCCGAACCGTGCAGCGGGATAATTTTCCGGCACAGGAAGCATGGCGGACTGGGCCTGGGTCACCTGCAGCAGTTTTGCGGCCTGATTTTGAATCAAAGAGTTGGTGGCAATGGAAAGTTTGAGATGAATCCGGACCCTGGCCAGCACCTCAAGCGGGTGAAACGGTTTGGTGATATAGTCCACTGCCCCGAGATCAAACCCCTTGAGTTTGGCATTCACATCACTGATACCGGTGAGAAAAATCACGGGAATCGGATTGGTGACCGCGTCTTCTTTTAATTTTTTGAGCACCTCAAACCCGTTTTCCCCGGGCATTTCAATATCCAGCAGAATCAGGTCAGGCTGTTTTTCTCTGGCAATGGTCCGGCCTTCCGACCCGTTACCGGCAATAAAAATCTGATATCCCTCCCTGGAAAGGGATTTTTCAATCATCTTTAAGTTCAACAGGTTGTCATCAACGGCAAGCACGGTATAGGGCTGAAATTTTTCCATTGTCCCTCTGCCTCTATGGTCCGGGGGTATCAGGTGGGGATCAGGGCATCCACCCGGGTTTCAAGCGCGGTAATATAGACATCAAAATCCTCAAAACTGCGGCCCTTGGCAGCATATTCCATTTTTTCGGCCAGGTCTGCCATCTGAATAAATCCCAGATTTCCGGCAGCCCCTTTTATGGAATGCGCAGCTGCCGCTGCCCGGGAAAAATCACCGCAGGACACCCCCTGACGGATTTTCTCCAGATCATTCCGGGTGGTATCCACAAACAATGCAACCAGTTCCAGAAATTCGGTTTCATCCATATCCAGCTGGTCAGCCAAATGTTTATAATCCATTGGCACCTCCTTTTGGAACCTCCTTTTGGTCATCACAGGTATCTTACATCCTCGATTGATTTCTGTAAACCGGTAAGCGAAGCCCTAACCGGATATTTGCCATAATGGGTTTTGTACCCCAAAGACATTGGCAGGGAGCCCCTGGAGATGTGCTGTGACAGGACCGTCAGATGATAATCTCGGGCCGGTCACAGCACATCTCCAGGGGCGGGCCCCGGACCAGGACATTCCCTGAAATGATTGAAAAACTGATACACTTATGGCAAATATACACAAAAAACCTGCCTGCAGCAGGATATCAGGATACAACACAAGGCACTGATGCCTGAAGGGGCGGCATCAGGTTCAACCGGACATGCCCCGAAACAAGAGGCCAGACATTTGATATGAAAGAAGACACCCACCAGTTTATCCATAATTACAAAGGACTTGGCGCCTTTGGCATGGACCGGAAGACAGATGAGCAGACTGTCATGTTTTACCTGCAGAAATTCAGCGAAGACAACTTCATGGAAACCTTTATACCAAGGCTTTCCGACACAGAACTGGAAGAAATTTATCTGTTTGTCAATGACTGTTTGAAACGCCATATCACAGAAGATGAATACCATGACATTTTTTTAAAAGACCGGTAAACATGCCGGTCGGCTGCTTGTCATTTGCGGTTATTTTTAGTAGCCAAGAAGATAATTTTGCTCACACACAATCTCTTGCTCTCTTTTTATACCCATGGTGACACAAATAAACAAATTCATTGACACCTTTTCAGGGTTTGGTGTATTACAGTCGCACCCGGAATAAAACCCGGGGTGGCACACAAACTATTGTCTCCAATGCCGGGAAACTGTGGAAATAGTATATGGATTTTATCCTGGAAGGCTTTGTAAAAGCCGTTTTTCTGCTCATCAGTCTTGATGCATCCACTGTCACCGCCATATCTGCCACATTGAAAGCATCAACCTGGGCCATGGCTGCCAGCCTTGCCGCAGGGCTTCCTCTGGGATTTTTGCTGGGCTATTTTGATTTTCCGGGCAAACGCCCCTTACGGACACTGGTGGACACCCTTCTGGCCCTTCCCACTGTTTCCATAGGCCTGATCATCTATGCCCTCATCTCCAGCCAGGGCCCGTTGGGAGAGTTCGGTCTGCTGTTTACCATCACCGGTATTGCCATGGGCCAGACCCTTCTGGCCCTTCCGGTTATCATCGCCATCACCGCCGCCACCGTGGAAAACATCGACCCGGACCTGAAGCTGACCCTGGTTTCCTTAGGCGCGGCAAAGCTGGATATCATCCGCACCTGCCTGTGGGAAGTCCGGTACGGGATAATGGCAGGTGCAGTCACTGCCTATGGCCGGGTTCTTACGGAAGTGGGCATTTCCATGATGGTGGGGGGCAATATCAAATACCACACCAGAACCATTACCACGGCCATTGCCCTTGAAACCAGCAAGGGCCAGTTTGCCGACGGCATTGCCCTGGGGCTTGTCCTGATTTCCATTGCCTTTTGCGTAAATATCTGTCTGTCTGTTCTGAGGAAAAAATGACCCGAACCCAACCTGCATACCTGCTGGAAAATGTCACCCATTTCTACGGGGACAAAAAAGTGCTGGACATTGCGCATCTTGCCATTGACAAAGGGTCCATCACAGGATTGCTGGGTCCCAACGGTTCCGGCAAGAGCACCCTGCTCAAACTGCTGGCCTTTGCCATGCGTCCTGCCTTCGGAAAAATATTTTTCAACGGCCGCTGGGAATATCCTTTTTCCTCCAACATCAGGTCCCGGGTGACCCTGGTCACCCAGAAACCGTATCTTCTCAGGCGGACCGTTTATGAAAACATTGCCTACGGTCTGCAGATCCGCCGGGATACCGCAGACCTGCAGACCCGCATCCGCCGGGCACTGGCCGGTGTGGGACTGGCCTATGAGGGGTTTGCCCATCGCAAATGGCATGCGCTTTCCGGAGGGGAGGCCCAGCGGGTGGCAATGGCTGCCCGGCTCATCCTCAAACCCCGGGTGCTTCTGCTGGATGAACCGGTTGCCAGTGTGGATGCCCAAAGTGCGGCCCTGATCCGCCAGGCAGCCCTGGCAGCCCGGAAAAACTGGGGCACCACCCTTGTCATTGCCAGCCATGACCTGGCCTGGCTGTTTGACTGCAGCGACACCCAGATCTCCATCAGCAACGGCACCCTGTTTTCCACAGGCATGGAAATCATCATTCCCGGTCCCTACACCACCGGCAGAAAGATGCTTTCAAAAACCCTGGAAGACGGCCAGTGCATTGTTCTGCCTCCTGCAACCCAGTCGGATAAAACAGCCGTTATCAGCAGAGAAAAGATCCACCTGGCCCCAGGCCCGCAAACAGACAACAGGTATGACAACCAGATAAAAGGACAGATTCAGTCCATGCATATGACCGGAAAGCAACAGGAGATCATGGCCACCATTGCGGTGCCTGAAATGACTTTCATGCTGGGTCTTGATCCGGAACTTACCGGCAGCCTGTCTCTGCAGCCGGGCAAAGAGGTGTTTTTGCTGTTCCGGTCCCAGGACATTGTCTGGCGCTGACCTGCAGGAGGCCCACATCAATATGCCTGTTCAGGGTTTCAACACCAGAAAATACAGCTGTCCCCGGATATTCATACGACCGGCTGCAAACCGGGCATAATCGTCACTGCCGCAGAACAGGTCTGCCCGGCCCGGACCCCGGATGGCACCGCCGGTGTCCTGGTTCATCACAAACAGCGACACCCGGTCCCACTGGTCAAGATCTGTTGACACCCCTGAACCGTCAATTTCTCCCGGGTCAGGCAAAGCCGTGTTCACAAAGCAAGGCGCCCCCCTGGGAAACAGCCTGTAATCGGTGGCCATGGACCGCAGCGGTGTCAACTGCACCCCGATACTGCCGAAAGGCCCGCCTGTTTCGGTTTTGAAAAACACAAAACTTTCATTGTGGTGCAGCACTTCATCCATGCGCTCGGGATGGTCTTCCAGCCATTTCCGGATGGCCTGCATGGACATGTTTTCTTTGGCAATTTCCTGTTTTTCAATGAGATACCGGCCGATGGACCGGTACCGGTTGCCGTTGCTGCCGGCATAATGCACCCGGATGATCTCTTGTTCCGGGGTCTGGATCCGGCCGGATCCCTGAATTTCCAGAAAAAACCGGTCCACCCGGCTTTCCAGCCAGGCCACAGGAACCGCCTGCTGGTGAAAATCGGTCATAGCATTGATATCCTGCCGGGAAAAATAGGGCACCACCCGGTTTTTCGCCACCCGGCCCCTCAGGCGGTCATGTCCTTTATACTTGTCGGAAAACTGTGCCAGATCAATTTCCACAAGATCGCCGGGCAAAGAATACAACGGATACAAAAACCGGTCATCCGGATACAGGCTGCCGTTGTAGGTGGGTTCAAAATACCCGGTGAAAAGCACCTGGTTTTTGTCATTGGCTGCGCTGGCATACACATGAAAGCGTTCCCGGATAAACCGGTTAAGATCCGCTTCAGACGGATTGCCTGAAAAAAATGCCTGCAGGGTTTCAATGGTGCGGATCATGTGCGCAGCAGTATAAATGTCCGGTCCAAAAATAAACTGCCGGGATCCGGGCAGTTTGTTAAAATAGATCAAACTCCGGGCCAGGGCCTGGTCAAGCCCTGAAAAATTTTGGGTGTCCGAAAATTGCGGATACTTTTTCACCGGCAGTTTTTCCAGTGACAGCGCCTGTGTGTCTTCGGGCTCTTTGGGTTCAAAAAACCCGCACCCAGAAAAAAAACACATGGCCATCACGATAATCAGTGTGCCAAGTCCATTCAGAAAAACAGCTTTTTTGGGTTCACATCTCATGGTCCGACCTTTTGTAAAAGGGTGTAACACTTGCATCAGAAGGGTCTATGGCCTCCAGATCAGGCATATTTCGGTTGCCAACCCCCATGTTATCCAGCTTCCGGGCCGGGGGTATGACTTTTTTCTCCATTGTTCTGACGGTACGGTTGAAACTGGCGGCACATTTTTCAATGTCTTTCCCCAGATGGTTCATCCCCTCGGCCATGGCACACAGCTCTCGGTAGAGCTGTACCCCCAGATGCCGTATCTCTTCGGCATTTTCATGGCTGTGTTTCTGCTGCCAGGAATAGGCCACGGATTTTAACAGCGCAATCAGGGTGGTGGGGGTGGCCAGCACCACGCCGTTTTCGATTCCCCGTTCAATGAGATCCGGCTGATGGCTTAATGCAGCGGAAAAAAAATTCTCCCCGGGGATGAACAGAACCACAAATTCCGGGGTCGGGGCAAAGGCTGCTGCATAATTTTTGGATGCCAGCCGGGTAATATGGGTGGCAACCTGGCGGGCATGGTCTGCCATGCGGGCCTCTTTTTCCTTCTCATCAGGGGCTTCCAGGGCATCCAGATAGGCCATGAGGGGCA
>JAABRW010000005.1 GCA_011390695.1 Desulfotignum sp. | reverse complement strand
TTCCAGCACCGGTTTTTGTGCCATTTTTCTCTCCTTATTTATTTGAAAGCCGTCAGTAAGCAGTTTCCAGCTTCCAGTAACAATTTCCAATTTTCCCTGCTGGTAACTACCGGCTAACAGCTAAAAACTAACAGCGGTTTCATCCCTCTTGTCTGCGGGAAATATCTGCTGAATACAGCCGCAGGCTGTTGCTCACCACCGAGATACTGGAGGCTGCCATGGCAAGGGCCGCCAGTATGGGATGCAGCTGGCGCAAAAAATTCGGAAACATCTCAAAGGGTGCGAGCACGCCAGCTGCCACCGGAATGAGCACAATATTATAGATAAACGCCAGAAACAGGTTCTGGCGGATGGTGCCGATGGTGCGGCGGCTGATGGTGATGGCCAGGGGAATGCCGGTGAGCTTTCCCGAAGACAGGATCACATCCCCTGTTTCAATGGCTATATCCGTGCCTGTGCCGATGGCAAACCCCACATCAGCCTTTGCCAGGGCAGGGGCATCATTGATGCCGTCCCCCACCATGCCCACCCATCTGCTGGTGCTGCGTATCTCATCGATCTTATCCGCCTTTTCTTCGGGCCGGACCTCAGCGGCAATATCATCCACCCCCACCTGGGCACCAATGGCCCTGGCCGTGGCGGCATTGTCTCCGGTAAGCATGACCACCCGCAACCCTTCTTCCTGCAATGCGGCAATGGCCTGTTTCGACTCGGGCTTGACCACGTCGGACACGCAGACAAGTCCCAGAGCCTTGCCATTTTCCGCCAGCACCATCACGGTTTTGCCCTGGTCCTGCAGCTGCCTGATCCGGCTGTCCAGGGCATCTGTCACCTGGCGGTCAAACCAGCCGGGCTTGCCCAGGCGCAGGCTGCGGTCGGAGATGATGCCCTGGACCCCGTCTCCGCTGTGGGAGGAGAACGCTTCTGGATCAGTCAGATCCAGGCCCTTTTGTCTGGCATGTTCCACCACGGCCCTGCCCAGGGGATGCTCAGATCCCTGCTCCAGAGAGGCTGCCAGTACCAGCAGGTCTTCTTGGGACAGCGCAGCGTCGGAAGCCGGTACCAGATCGGTTACATCCGGCTTGCCCAATGTGATGGTCCCGGTCTTGTCCAGTACAATGGTGGTGAGCCTGGCAGCGGTTTCCAGGGCCTGGCTGCGCTTGAACAGGATGCCGTTTTCCGCACCCTTGCCCGTACCTGCCATGATGGCTGTGGGGGTGGCCAGTCCCAGGGCACAGGGACAGGCAATGACCAGCACCGCCACCATGCGTATCATGGAGGGAACAAATTCACCGGTAACCGTCCACCAGATACCGAAAGTTATCAGGGCAATGACGATGACAGCAGGAACAAACACGGCTGCCACCCGGTCTGCCATGGCCTGGATCGGGGCTTTGCTCCCCTGGGCCTCCTGGACCATGCGGATGATCTGGGCCAGGACCGTATCTTTTCCCACCCGGGTGGCGGTTATCTGCAGCAGGCCGTCATTGTTCACCGTGCCGCCGGTTACCGTATCTTCCACAGTTTTTTCCACAGGGATCGGCTCTCCGGTGAGCATGGATTCATCCACACTGGAGCGACCCTGCGTCACCTGACCGTCCACGGGAATCCGCTCTCCCGGACGGATGAGCAGCAGATCCCCCTCCTGCACACTGGCAATGGATACTTCGATTTTTTCTCCGTTCTCAATGCGGGTGGCAGTTCTGGGGGTCAGGCCCATGAGTTTTTTAATGGCGCCCCCGGTTTTTCCTTTGGTCCTGGCTTCCAGCAGTTTGCCGAATTTTATCAGCACAATGATTACGGCTGCGGTTTCAAAATACACATGTCCTGTCAATACCGGCACCAGCAGAATGGCCAGAGAATAAAAATAGGCCACGGACGATCCCAGGGCAATGAGAACATCCATGTTTGCGGATCGGTTTTTCAAGGCTTTGTAAGCACCGATGTAATAATCCATTCCCGTATAGAACTGCACCGGGGTGGCCAGCAGCAGAAACAGCCAGTTAACGGCAGGTGCATGGCTCCAGGCACCGGTCAAGCCGAAATCCCTGGACATGCTCAAAATGAACAAGGGCAGGGCAAAGGCCGCACCAATGACAAATTTTCTGGTCTGGTCCCTGATTTCCCTGTTTCTGGCAATTTCTTCCACATCAGCGGCATCAGCGCCCTCATCCGCCACAATCAATTCAAAGCCCAGGTCCTTGATTTTTTTCCCCATGTCATCCAGGGATACCACAGAGGGAATATACCGGATACTGACCCGTTCCGAGGCAAAGTTTACAGATGCATCCACCACCCCCCGGGTCTGCTTGTTAAGGGTACGTTCAATGCTGGCGGCACAATTGGCGCAGGTCATGCCGGTCACCGGCACTTCTGCCGAAGCTGCGGGTACACCAAAGCCCAGGTCCTGGATTTTTTTTACAATCTTTTGAAGGTCTGTCCGGTCGGAATCAAAGGTTATTTTTACCCCTTCCGAGGCAAAACTGGCACCAACTTCAACAATACCGTCCATACCGGCCAGTGTTTTATCGATATTGGCGGCACAGTTGGCGCAGCTCATGCCTGTTACGGGCAAGGTAACTGTCTCCCTGGCCATATGTATCTCCTGTCTTTTTTAGTAATACCTGTATCCAGCCCCCTGTTTTCACAGCAATCTGTAGAATATGGTAATCATCAAATTTTTATTTGCAAAAAATTTAAAAATCTGGATATTTTGTTTTTCATCAAATTTTATGTATAGTGATTATTAAATATGAATACTTACACCAAGATACTCCTGACCACCCTTCCTCTCATGATTGTCTTTCTGTTCACCATTGTGGGAACCGCCTATTATTTTTCCCGCACCGCCCTTGTGGATCTTGGAGAAACCTGGCTGGACACACGGCTGTCCGAAGCCATGGTTATTGTCACCTCCCAGGAACAGATGCTGAATGAATACGGCCTGGCAGCCATTTCCGCCAGTGTTATCAAAGCCCAGATGGATGCTGCAGAAGAAATTGCCAACATCGGTGTGGGGGAACTGGGATATATATTTGGTGTGGACACGGCAGGCACCATCGTCTTTCATCCCAGTAAATATATGGTGAATACAGATGTGAGCAGGGACAGATGGTTTCAGGATCTTCAAAACAATACAGACCGGCTGATGCTGGATATGAGACAGGAAGACAGCCTTGCCCGGTTTGCGTATTTTCAACCCTGGGACTGGTATATTCTGGCGGTGGATCCCATGCAGGAAGTCTATGGTGTTGCCAGCCGCATGCGGCCGTATCTGTATGCCATGGGTATGTTTGCCGCCCTTATTATTTCTCTGGCCCTGATGCTGCTGACCCGCCGTCTGACCCGTCCGTTGAAAGACCTGGTCCAGGGCGCGGGAAAAATCGGCAAAGGAGAGCTGGACACCCGCATCCCCATAAAGTCCAATGATGAGTTCGGGCATCTGGCAAAAGAGTTCAACCAGATGGCCTTCCGGCTCAAGGAAACCCTTACTGCCCTGCAGTACAGTGAAGAGCATTTCCGTGCGCTGATCGAAAATGCCGGTGATCTGATCTGGATCCTGGATGCCGGGGGCAATTTCCGGTATGTAAGCCCTTCTACCAGCAGAGTACTTGGATATACGCCGGACCAGCTCCTGGGCGCCAACTCTTTTGATTTTATTCATCCTGAGGACCGAGACCAGGTATATGACCGGTTTCAGGAACGGGTAAAGGGGACCTTAAAAAAAGCTGAAAATCCGGCGGAACAGCGGGTTAAACACCGGGACAACTATTACTGCACCATGGAATCCATCAGCAACAATCTGCTGGACCATCCCGCCATCCAGGGGGTGATCATCAATGCAAGAAATGTCACCCAGCGCAAAATTGCGGAACAGGCATTGCAGCGGTCCCACCAGGATCTGGAAAAACGGGTGGAGGAGCGCACCCGGAATCTGACACTGCTGAACCAGGCATTGAATACCGAAGTTCTGGTGCGAAAGCAAAAAGAAATGGAACTGGAAAAAGCCAACCAGGCAAAAAGCGAATTTCTCGCCAATGTAAGCCATGAAATCAGGACCCCTTTGAATTCTGTACTGGGTTTCAGTGAGGTGTTGTTTTCCACGGCCAGAGATGATGAGCAGAAAAGCTATATCCAGGCCATTGCCACTGCCGGTGGCAACCTGATGGAACTGGTCTCCAATATTCTGGATCTGTCCCAAATCCAGGCCGGAAAGCTGGACATTAAAAAAGCATCGGTCAGCCTGCATACCCTGTTCAAGGAACTACATCACCTGTTCAAGGTCAAGCTTGAACAAAAAAAACTGCAGTTTTTTATTCAGATCGATACTGACATGCCTGATTACCTGTGTCTGGACGATATCCGCCTGCGCCAGGTGCTCACCAATCTGGTGGAAAATGCCGTCAAATTTACACAAAAAGGACATATCAGGCTTGCTGCCCGGATTATTGACAGGCCATCTTCTGAAACCCTGGATCTGGCGATCCAGGTCCAGGACACAGGAATGGGCATACCAAAGGACAAGCAGTCACTGATTTTTGAGCCCTTTGAACAGGAAAATGCCGATATCAGCAGAAAATATGGCGGCACCGGTCTGGGCCTGGGTATCAGCAAGCGGCTTGTGGAATTGATGGGTGGCCGAATCAGGGTTGACAGCCGGCCCGGTGAGGGCAGTGTCTTTGAAATTATTCTGCCAAAAACTGCTGTCAACAGGGCCGGGAAAGGGCCGGATGCATGTGAATCTGCAGAAAAGCCCGAACCCGGGGCTTTATGGAAACACGCAGAAATTGCGGAAGCTGTGTCAGATCTTTCCTGGGCGGATTTCCGCCAGGCCCTGGTTCAGCACCCGGATCTTCTGCCCCTGATCAAAGCCCGGATTATTCCGCTTCTACCGGATATGCATGAAGGCATGAAAATATCAGATGCCCGGGACATTGCCGAAGACATCATGGATATGGGCCGGCAGTTTGACCTTGCATCGTTTCGAAAATTCGGGCGCCAGCTGCACCAGCATACCCAGGCCTTTGATGTGGAAAAAATCGCCCTGTGCCTGGAACAGGTGTCTGCTATCCTGGTAACCCTGGATCCGGCCTGAATTTTAGAAAAAGGGTTTTCCCGGAAAAATCAGGGACCGAAGCCACCCCCAAAAGGTATTGCCGGCCAGGTTTTCCTGCTCAGCTGCCTCCAGAAACCGGGTCGTTTTTTGTGTATCCCTGTACCGGTCTTTGCGGGTGATGATTGGTTCGTCCGGATCCAGGTGGCGGACAATTCTGGCGGGATTTCCCGCTGCAATGACATTGGCGGGAATGTTTGCGGTCACCACGCTGCCGGCACCGACAATGCTGTTTTTGCCGATGGTGACACCTTTGCACACAATGGCGGAATCCCCGATCCATACATTTTCTTCCAGAACAACATGGCTGATCTCTGTCGGCGGTAATGACCGGTCATAGATACCGTGCCAGTCAGAATCCGTGATATAGGCATGGCTTGCCAGCATGCAGGAATCCTTGATACAGATGCTGCAGGCCGCACTGATGCGCACTCCCGGGGAAATAAGCACATGGTCCCCGATGGTGATGCCGGGGATATCTTTTTTGTCGGACCAGACCGTGAGCCGGGTTTTTTTATCTGAACATCCCAGAAGGGTCACATGGGACCCGATGCGAATGGGCCCGCCGAACAGTTCAATATACCAGGGCTTGATGATAAAGGGATGTTCTCCCAGGCCGGTGAGGGAGGGTACCAGGTAGTGTCGGACATACAGGTGCTGCAGCCGGTACCAGGCTTTTTTGATGTAATAGGGACGGGTATCCCGTATCACGGGAGAATCCCCTTGAAAAGAAACCCTTCCCAGTTGTCATGGGAGAACAGACCGGATGCAGGGGTGAAATCATAGAGACTGTCAGCTGCCATGAGGGCCACGGCATTGGTCCAGGAAATTTTTTCTTCCGGCCAGATCACCATGTCCGGATAGGTGTACCCGCACCAGAAAGTTTTGTCTTCATATACCCGGTCCTGGATCCAGGAAAACACGATCTGGGCTTTTTGCCGGTTGCCCATGGCATTGAGGGCCAGGACCAGTTCACAGGTTTCCGCAATGGTCACCCAGGGCTGATCAGACACACACCTGGCTCCCTGGCCGTGGATCATATATTTGTGCCAGTATTTTTCCACCCTTGCCCGGGCTTTTTCCCCCTGGATGGCCCCGCAGAGGACGGGATAGAACCAGTACATGGAAAACCGGGATTTGCTCACATTATATTTGTGCAGGTTTTCCTTCAGGGAATGGCCCAGCCTTTGCCATGCCGTTTCCCAGGAGGGTCTGGGCCGGTCAAGAATATGGCAGATGGACAGTGCACACTTGATACTCATGAAAACGGAAGAGGAGCCTGCCAGCAGAGACATGGGATCTGTTTTTCCCTCAGGGCTTTTGGCCCAAAAAATTTCTCCGGTGTCCGCCTGAAGTCCCAGGGCAAAATCCACTGCCTTTTCCATGGGTTCCCAGTACTGATCCAGCCATGACCGGTCCCCGGTAATAAGGTAGGCGTGAAAAATGCCCACGGCAATGTAACAGGTCATGTGAGTCTGGCAGGTTCTGTCTTCCGGCACCCCGTTAACATAGGCGGAAAACCATGATCCATCCTTGTTCTGCACCTGTTTGAGCCAGTCAAAAGCCTGCCGGGCCGCAGAGGTATAACCGGCGATATTCAGTCCCATGACAGATTCCACCAGATCCCAGGGATCTGTTTTGCCGTTCTTGTGCCAGGGGATATCTCCTGACGGGCGCTGGAGCGCAAGAATCAACCCCGCAACTGAAGCTATGTTCAGAACGGAGAACTGTTGAATTTTTGCCGGTATCTGGTGCTTCACCCTCATCTCCACATAGAATATATATTTAAAACCAGAGCAAATTGACGCGTTACCCTATCAGACCCATTGTGTTTTTTCAAGGACATTCCTGTAAATTCATGAATGATAATTCATTTATCTGATAATTTTTTTCATCTGGAATTACAGCGGGAAACCCCTTGAAATAATCGTACCATAACAATTTGAAATTGAATGGGATTATCCCTTGATGCCCGGGAAATAATTTTTCTTGACAACCCCGGGGTTTTTCTGTTAATCAAAATGAATGCTCATTCATAAAAATTTTGGATAGACCAGAATTGATAACTGACAACATAATTTAGGAGGACATCATGGCAAGAAAAATCAGAAAGGCCGCTGTCATCGGATCCGGTATCATGGGAGGCGGCATAGCTGCCCTTCTGGCCGGCGCCGGTGTCAAGGTGCTGCTGCTGGACATTGTACCCTTTGATCTGAAAGATGAGGAAAAAAACGACCCGGCGGCCCGGAACCGTATTGTTAAAGCCGGCCTGGATGCGGCCCTGGCATCTTCTCCCTCTCTGTTTTTCAACAA
>JAABRW010000004.1 GCA_011390695.1 Desulfotignum sp. | reverse complement strand
CCCTGGCTGTCAGATTTGACCTGAATCCTCCGGGCCTTCAGAAAACCGCCCACCGGATCACTACGGAAAACGGCGTTGAAACTGCAGGTTACACACTGCTTTCCCTGCCTTTATACCTGGTGGAAGCACTGCCGAAAGTGTTGCATGACATCCGGGAGCAAGTCACACACACGGCTCAAAAAAACTGAAACTTTTGCCTGATTCTCTTCCCCCCGGTCCAGGCCCAGGGCCTTTTCACACCGCTTCAGTCCGCCGGCATACCCCAGGCTTTTCAACACATACCGCAAATCGATATGCGCATGGTTCAGCCGAATGCCGAAATACTTCTCGATAAAGGGGACATCAAATGTTTTGCCGTTGTAGGTGACGATCACGTTGTATTTTTCAATATCATCCATGAATGCATCCAAATTCTGCCCCTGGACATAATATTTGATCGATTCACCGTCATACAGGGCAATGGCTGGTGATCGACAACAGAGGCGATGTGAAAAAAATCTCAGCCCATGCATCCAATGAATTCGGCAGTGCAGCCGCAGATTGCCATACCGCACTGGCTTACCTGGAACTTGCGCTGCCCGGATCACGTTCCAGATTCACTTGATTTCATAAAAAGAGCCTGGGGACAAAAATGACCGGGCGCTTTCCAGATAGCTGTCTGACATGGCACGGATGCTTTCGGCAAGCTGTTCCGGATTGTCATAGGTCTTTTTCACCTTTCCGGGGGAACCGGTTACAAGCGAACAAGGCGGTATCACGGTTTTTTCCAGCACAACCGCACCGGCTGCGATGACAGAACCTTCTCCGATCACTGCATGGTTCATGATGACAGCCCCCATGCCGACAAGGCAGCCGTCTTCAATGGTACATCCGTGGATCACACTTCTGTGGCCGACAGTGATGCCATGGCCGATGGTCAGGGGAATGCCTTCATCCGCGTGGCACATGCACAGATCCTGGATATTGGTTTTGTCACCAATGGTGATCGCGTCCAGATCTCCCCGGATGACCGTCTGGAACCAGACGGAAGAATCCCTGCCGATGCGGACATTGCCGATGATCTGGGCCGAGGGGGCGACAAATACGGATGGATGAATCCGGGGGGTATGGGCTTTAAAAGCGTACAGTGGCATAATGGTCCTTTTTTAATAACGGCCATGCCCTGCCGGGCACAACAAATCATGAAAACTGTTAGCTTTTAGCCGTTAGCCGTAAGGTATTGGCTTAAAACTTAACACTTAAAACTTAACACTTTATAAAGTATTATATCCGTTATCAAGATAATAACAACCCGGTTGAAGACCAGAAATTTTCACTTGATTGCACCTGACACGCATGTTATTACTTTGGTTATAACAACAGGAGATCAACATGCTGGAACGGAAAGTCAGAAAAATCGGCAATTCTCTCGGGATTGTCCTTCCAAAGGAGTCTCTGCTGCGGCTGCGGCCCATGACATGCAGATCGCCGAACATGGCGGTGCATAACGTCACCCAAATCTGATGGACCAGTACCGGGGGATGTTCCGGTTCATGGCCGACACCCGGGACGACCTGGTGGACGCGGCCCGCACCCTGGACCGCCTGCTGAACCGGGAGTTTGCTGTCATCGACATAAACGGCCGGGATTATGTGGCTTCCGACCTGCAGTAGCGGGTGATTTTCACTTCCGGGCAAAGACTGAGCTGACCGGAAATTAATCAATATCTTGACAAAGGGAAAATAATACGCAATTGAACTATCAATACACAGACGGGGATTCATAGAAGGCCATGGCACAGAATTCTGACCTGCAAAAAGAGACGCTTGACTATTATCAATCGAATGCGGAAAAGTTCTTTGATGACACCGTATCGATCGATCTCACTGACCTGTATTACCCATTTCTTGAACTGATGCCTGAGACAGGGCTGATTCTTGATGCGGGATGCGGGTCAGGAAGGGACACCCGTTTCTTCCTCAGACAGGGGTTTGATGTGGTTGCGTTTGATAACGCCCCTGAAATGGTAAAACTGGCATCTCATTACACTGGCCAGGACTGTTTGCTGCTTTCTTTTGATGATATCCATTTTGAAAATAAGTTTGATGGCGTGTGGGCGTGTTCATCAATGCTGCATGTACCAAAAAACAATATGATCAATGTTTTGAACAAACTATGCGCGGCCCTCAAACATGACGGGATTCTATACACCTCTTTCAAGTATGGCGATGATCAAGTCTTCAGGAATGGAAGACTGTTTTCAAATTACGATGAAGAAAGCTTCAATGCCGTGATAACCGATCAAAAAGAACTGGAAATGTTGAAATATTGGAAAACAAATGATTTGCGACCAGGCCGTGAAGGTGAAAAATGGTTGAATATTTTGCTTCAAAAAAAGCGGTAATTAAGATGCCTGTAACAGTGAAAACCAGAATGGATTTCGGGTTGGACATGCCCGTGGCACACCCCAGAGAAAACTGCTTGACCGGGGAGACGGGCAGGCCGGTATGGGTCATCTCCATATTCTGGACAGACTGCCGCCAGTTCTTGACCCCCAGCAGGATCAGGTAGATGACCCCCACCCATTTAATAATGTTGAATACAACCGTGGAGTTCTGGACAATCACCCCGAGCCCCAGATACACCACGACCATCTGAATCATATAGGCTGCCGAACCCCCGAAAATGCCCGGCAAAGTCCGGTATAAGCCATGTTTTACACTGGAGGACATGGCAAACATGGTCATGGGCCCCGGGGTGTAGGCAATGGCTGTCATCATCACAAAAAAAGTAAACCACGTACCCAGCTGCATCATGGATCAATATTCCTGAAAAAAATATGGTTGCATACTGCTTTGTGCCTTTTTATCAGAAAACCGGGAACCCGTCCAGAACCATATACGGGATGGTCAGGCTGACATGGCCTTTCTCACCTGCCGTCTTGTTCAGGCGTGCTTCGATCCGGGCAAAGATTTCCTCCTGCCTGTCCGGCGGCACCAGACTTTTCCAGCCATCCAGAAAAAAATTCCGGATCAGATAATGCTGAAACAAAGTTGTGCCGTCAACAAACCGCATGGAAAACCGGTCCTTGATCACCTGCCGGACCCCAAATCCACAGGTGTGCAGCACAGATTCCAACTCCTTTCTGGAAAGCCGTTTTCTGCGGATCTGGTCCTTTATTTTCGCCATGGATTCAGCCAGGCCCTGCTCCAGAAGAACCGCTTCAAACAATTGGTAGAACTCGGTCATGGTCTGCTCGGTATTCACGGCAATCACCAGCTGGCCCCCCGGCTTCATAATCCTGCGGCACTCCATGAAAGTCTTGTGAACATCCGCCACATTATTGGTGCCGTTGTTGGACACCACCAGGTCCACCGACCGGTCCGCAAAAGGCAGCGACTCCGCAACCCCCTGCACAGCATAAACCCCGGGCAGGCCGTACACCTGTTTTTTAAAGGACAGCCGTTTCAATGGTCCTGCCAGCGGGTCCAGCCCGATGCACCGGCTGGTTTCCCCGAACCTGGATGCGATCTCGATGATGGGAAACCCTTCCCCGCACCCGATATCCAGCACCGTGACATGCTTTCTGAAACGCAGCATATCCAGCAGCTTCAGGCCGAACGGTGCCGACCACAGGGGCAGTTCATCCATAAACACATTGAAATCATTCACAGCAGACTCCTTAAGCCATTTTCCTCCCATTGTGCCATTGTGCCGGCCGAATTCCGCAAAAAACATATAGAAACACTATAACAAATTGATTGCATTTGGCAATCATGCTGCTACTATAGCCATAACCAAGAGGGACAAAGAGGAAATCTGAGATATGGCGCAAGATAGATAAAGATAATGACTGCGAAAACACTTTCCAGGCGCACCAGAGAGCATTTCACCGGCTGCCTGATAGCAGGGGCTGTCGGCGATGCGCTGGGTGCATCCATTGAGTTCATGACCCTGGACCAGATCCGCAGCACATATGGTGAATCCGGTCTGACCGGCTATGCCCCGGCATACGGCCGCAAAGGGGCCATCACCGATGATACCCAGATGATGCTGTTTACGGCCGAAGGGCTGGTGCTCTCCCGGATCAGGCAGGAATACCCAGGCAATGACGGCATGATCGACTGTACCTACCATGCCCTGCTGCGGTGGCTGACCACCCAACAGCCGGACCGGCAGACTGACCTGATGCAGTCCCATGGCTCCTGTGCCATTGTGGAAGGGGTTTTGACCGGACATACGTCTCTGTTTTCCCGGAGAGCCCCCGGAAACAGCTGCTTGTCCGCCCTGGCATCCGGTACCATGGGCACCCCGGATCGGCCGGTAAATGACAGCAAGGGCTGCGGAGGTGTGATGCGCATCGCCCCGGTGGGTCTGGCATTCCCGGACGTAGAAAAGGCCTTTGACATCGGCTGCCGCAGCGCCGCCATCACCCACGGCCACCCCACCGGTTATCTGACAGCCGGCACCCAGGCCGCCATCATCTCTTTGATCATCACAGGCCATTCCCTAACAGAAGCGGTGAATGCCGGCATCCACATCCTGAAACAGCGGAAAAACGCCAAAGAAACCCTGGATGCCCTCACCGCAACAGTCGAAACCGCCTGCAGCGCCTCCCCGTCCCCGGAAACCGTTGAAACCTTAGGAGAGGGCTGGATAGCTGAAGAAGCCCTGGCCATAGGGCTTTACTGTGCCATGGTTCATGAAAACGAGATGGCAAAGGCTCTGCTGCTGTCAGTGAACCATTCCGGAGACAGCGATTCCACCGGCACTATTACCGGCAATATCCTGGGCGCCCTGCACGGCAAATCCGCGATCCCACCCCACTGGATCGATGATCTGGAGCTGAACGGCCTGATTGAAGAAACCGCCATGGATCTGTATAGTGAATTTGTTTTCAAGCGCTGATACATGACAATCTAATTTAAAAGGGTAAGTACCATATGTTTTCCTGGATTTCCACGCATAAAGCCATTGCTCAAAAATTGACCGCTTATGAAAATCGGCAGCCTGAATTAATTGACCTTCTTAAACATTGTGGAGAAACCATCCTCAATGACATTGACGTGAATGGCTCGGAAATACAGCTCAATGAGATCGATCCGTTCACCTTTCTCTTTTATTTGTATAAATATGGAGCTGCCAAACGTATTGAACGGCTCCGGTGTGTCGCACAGAATTTAGACATATCCCCACTGCCTGATGACACGGACGGCCTTCCTTCTGCCAATGCCCAGAAAGTCAGGCTGTTCCCGAGCAAAAAAGACAGAAACAACAACGAAATTGACAGACTCTGGCATTTTTTCAAAGCAGCCATGAATGAACTGATGAACAATGATCTTTTCATGGACATCCTGACAATCAATGGCGTCGGCAAGACAAAAATCACGGAAAGTCTGTTTTATATCAAACCTGAAAAATACCTGCCGATCAATGCTCAGACACGCCCTTATCTTGAAGAGGTTTTGGAAATTGACCCCCGATTCGACAATTTTCAGGAATATCTGAACATTCTGGAAAAAGTCAGAGCCAGGTCCAGTGACCCTTTTTATAAAATATCCCATGATGCCTGGGTTTGGAATACATCAAAACCCCAATCCGATATCAATTCAAACCAAAAAGGCGATGAATTGGAAGCAGAAGGAATCGACAACTTTCCAGTACAAGAAAATGTCCTGATTGAAACACTTGCAGAATTTGATCATTCACCCACCCCGGATCTTTTCTACAACCAGATAGACACGTTGATCAAAAATGCCGGAATCACGCCTGACCAGTGCCATGCCAATGTACGCAAAGACATCCGCATCCCCGTCACTTTAGGGCGGCGTTATGTCATCATGATCAAGCGTAAAGGCAATTCAGTGATATGGGGCTTGATTTTAAAAGCCGAAGATGAAACTTCCGCAAGCCAGCATCCCTACTATGATAACTCCAGCTTTTTTGTCGACACCGATGGCGGAAAATCATATTGCTGGGCTGAATTTATTGTTCCTTTTGATCACAATGCTTCCGATTTGAACACACTGTTTGATATGTGGCAAAATGCCGCATCCTTCTATTATAATGAAATCAAAGACACCCAGCTGAAAAATATATATAAACGACACACCAATGATGCTGTGGTGAAATCGCTTTTCGATCCAGCCTATCGGAAACAGATCCAGGCCAAAGCTGCTGATTATGCCCGTTTCCCGGTTCAGAAAAAACTGATAGAAAAGTACAAGGCCCTGCTCAAAGTCATAGGACTTGAAAATGAGCAGTTCAAATGGGAATTGCTTGGGAAAAACTACTGGGATTTTCAAACAAACGATATTAAGGGAATGATCGACAACCTCCCCTTGACTCATTTGGTATATCCCATGGCCATTTCCGTTCTCAAGCAACTGGCCGATCATGATCCAAAAAGGTTACAATCTATTCTGGAGGAGTTATTTCAGGAAACAGATAGCCTGTCAGATCGGATCAAGGCTTTCAGGACAAAAATCGATGCTTTTTTCACAGAGATAAAGCCTTCATTGCCATCACATCACGATGAGCGGACAGCGGCCACTTACTTGGCTTTTTTCAATCCGGAAAAATATCCCTTGTACAAAAACAGTTTTTATTCAAAATACTGCAAATTCCTTGGGAAGAAACAGGCCCCCACCAATGAAAAATATCAGCACTATGTCGAACTGGTCACTGATCTGGTTTCAAACCATATCAATGAAGATCAGGAATTATACCAGTTGTATGAATCTGTCCGGATGGAAAATGGATTTGCAGACAAAAACCGTCTCCTGTTGTCACAGGATCTGCTTTTCCGGGTTCTGGATGGCCGATTTGAGGAGTTGCGGGGTCCTTCCAAGCTACCAGGCATATTGGAAAAACTCCCCCGAGACGATAAAGGAAAATCAAGCGGTAAAACCTCTGGGAAAGAATCAAACGGAAATGGCCAGACGGATCAAGTACCCCGGGGCAAAATAAACTATTGGTGGCTGAGCACCAATCCGGCCATCCAGTCATTCAATCAATGGGAGACCGGGGACAGGCTTAAATATTCTGCACTCAATGAAAGACGGAACAAACGCCGGATCTACAAACATTTTCAAGCCCTTCAGGCCGGTGACAGAATGATCGGTTATGAAACCAGCCCTGTCAAACAGATCAAAGCATTGTTTGAAATCACCCGGGGGCTGGAAAAGCAAGAAGGACAGGAAACCATTAAATTTGAACTGCTTGAGAAACTTGAAATTCCGGTCGACTGGGCTGAGCTACAAAACTATCCGGCACTCAGAAACTGCGAGGTGCTGCAAAATAATCAGGGCACCCTCTTTCAGTTGACTGAAGAAGAATTTGATGTGATCCAGGAGATCATTGACAACAAAAACATTGTCGCTGAAAAGGAAAAAGGAAAAACACCGGAAATATACAGTTTTGAATCCGATGCAGACAAACCTTTTCTGCCGTTCGCTGAATTCAAACCCATTATCAATCTGCTCAAAAGAAAAAAGAACATCATTCTGCAA
>JAABRW010000003.1 GCA_011390695.1 Desulfotignum sp. | reverse complement strand
CTGCCTTCCTTTCGGCGGAAGTGAAAGAGACCCCGGACCAGGTCCGGCACATGCCTGTGCATCGCCCCGGCCCTGACATCCAGCCGGTTTTTGATACCGGTTTTCCCCTGGACCAGGCCCTTTTTAAGGGACTGGATGCGTTTCTGGTGGACCGGGGGCAGGACAAAAGTGTGATCGCCGGATATCCCTGGTTTCTGGACTGGGGCCGGGACAGCCTGATATTCTGCAGAAGCCTGATTGAACTGGGACGGATATCGGATGCCCTGGCCGTGCTCCATCTGTTCGGCCGGTTTGAAAACCACGGCACCCTTCCCAACATGATCTGCGGCAATGATGCCGGCAATATCGAAACTTCGGACGCACCCTTGTGGTTCTTTGCCTGCTGCAGGGACATGATGCAAAAAACACAGGACAGGGCTTTTCTGGACCAGGATCTGGACGGCCGGACAGTAAAACAGGTACTGGTTTCCATGGCAGAATCTCTTGTGGCCGGCACCCCCACCGGTGTCCGGGCTGATCCTGATACACGGCTTTTGTTCAGCCCTGCCCATTTTACCTGGATGGACACCAATTATCCGGCCGGTTCTCCCCGCCAGGGATATCCGGTGGAGATTCAGGCCCTGTGGTACAATGCCCTGGTTTTTCTGGGAACCATTGATCCGGGCAAAGGATGGAACAAAATGGCCCAGACAGTCAAACAGGCCATTATCTCTTTGTTCTGGCAAAAGACCCTTGGATATTTCAGTGACTGCCTGCACGGGGAAGGTCCCGCCGCAAAGGCAGTACCGGATGATGCCCTGCGGCCCAACCAGCTGCTGCTGCTCACCCTGGGGGTGGCGGGTCCCGGAGACATGGCCCGGAAAACCGTGGAAACCTGCCTGGAACTGCTGGTGCCCGGAGGGATCAGAAGCCTTGCCGACAGAAGGCTTACCCTGCCTCTGGCTGTTATGCATAACGGCACTGTCCTCAATGATCCCCATCATCCCTATGCCGGAAGGTACCAGGGTGATGAAGATACCCGGAGAAAACCAGCCTATCATAACGGCACTGCCTGGACCTGGCAGTTTCCTGTGTTCTGCGAAGCCTGGGCTGCCGTGTTCGGTCCGGAAAGCCATGCCACCTGCCTGGCATGGCTGGGCAGCTGTAAACATCTGATGCGAACCGGTGCTGCCGGATATATCCCGGAAATTCTGGACGGGGATTTTCCCCACACACCCCGGGGCTGTGATGCCCAGGCCTGGGGGGTGAGCGAGGCGGCCCGGGTGGTACATAAACTATCTTCAAGGAGTACATGATATTCATGCAGGAAATGCAGATATATAAAGTCTATCCGGCAATACCCGAGTCCTTGTCCTTTCTGGATTCCCTGGCCAGAAACCTGTGGTGGTGCTGGAATGATGAGGCAGTTGACGTGTTTCGCCGGATAAACCCGGTGCAGTGGGAGGCAGTGGAAAAAAATCCGGTGGTGTTCCTTACCCGGATTTCCCAGCGGCGGTATGAGGAACTTTCAAAAGATGAAAGTTTTCTGGGGCATCTTAACTGGGTGAAAACAAAATATGAAAACATGCTTTCCGATGTCCCCCAGATCCAGGAACTTGACCTGGGTCCCCGGGAAACGGTGGCATATTTTTCCATGGAATTCGGTATCCATGAATCTTTGCCGTTTTTTGCCGGCGGCCTCGGGGTGCTGGCCGGGGATCATCTTAAGGCATCTTCCGCATTGGGCCTGCCTTTGACGGGCATCGGTCTGTTGTTCCGGGAAGGGTATTTCCGGCAATACCTGGACCATAACGGCTGGCAGCAGGAAACCTATCCCCTCATTGATGTATTTGATCTGCCTGCCAGGAAAATCAGCAATGGCGCAGGAGCCGATCTTCTTATTGAAATTCCGGGGCCCAGGGGGGTTATCCGGGCATGTGTCTGGGAGATAAAGGTGGGAAAAATCCAGTTGCTGCTCCTGGATACCAATCTGCCTGAAAATTCAGAGGAAATCAGGAATATCACCTCCCGGCTGTATGCCAGCCACGGTGACATCCGGGTAGCCCAGGAAATTCTGCTGGGTATCGGGGGTATCAAGGTATTAAAGGCCATGGACCTGTTTCCTGCAGTCTGCCATATGAACGAGGGGCATTGCACCTTTGCAGGGCTTGAGCGGACCTGTATGATCATGGACCGCTTTGATCTGGAATTTCAGAGCGCATCCCAGGTAAGCCGGCGCAGTTCTGTGTTTACCACCCATACCCCGGTATCAGCCGGGCATGACGAATTTGACAAGGAGCTTGTCCGCCCCTATATCGCCATGTACGCCCAAAAATTCGGGATTTCCGAAGATGAACTGTTGTCCTGGGGCGAATTGCCCGGGATCAGGGAGAAAAATAAATTTTCCATGTTCTGTTTCGGGGTGGTTTTTTCAGGTTATATCAACGGTGTCAGCCGCCTGCACGGACATGTGGCAAGATCCATGTGGCAGGGTTTGTGGCCCGGGCGCCAGAAAGAGGAGGTCCCCATTTCCCATGTCACCAACGGGGTCCATATCAATTCCTATATTTCCCGTCATAAAAATGCGCTTCTGGAAAGGTATCTGGCATCGAACTGGTCCGGCCGCCAGTCTGACGGTGATCTGGTGGCGCGTATTGACAGTATCGAAGATGCAGATCTGTGGCATGTCCATGAACTGGACCGGGCCAGGCTCATCAGGAAAAGCCGGCAGCTGCTGGTGGCACAGTATAAAAGGCGCAATGCTTCCCGAAACATGCTGGAGGAGTTATCTGCCGCCCTTGACCCCCAGGTGCTGACCATCTGTTTTGCCCGGCGGTTTGCCACTTATAAGCGGGCCGGACTGCTGCTCAAGGATATCCCGCGCCTGATCAGGCTCATCACCAGAGTGGAAAGACCTGTCCAGCTGGTGTTCGCCGGCAAGGCCCATCCCAATGACAACGAGGGCAAGGCCATTATCAAGCGTATTGTGGAATTTGCAAGACACCCTGATGTGCATCACCGGGTGATTTTTCTGGAAAACTATGATATCAATATTGCCCGGTATATGGTTCAGGGATGTGATGTGTGGCTGAATACCCCCAGAAGGCCGTATGAGGCCTGCGGTACATCCGGAATGAAAGCCGCTGCCAACGGGGGGCTGAATCTGTCCATACTGGATGGGTGGTGGTGTGAAGGCTTTTCAGAAAGCCGGGGATGGCGTATCGGCAACAGCGATGATTATGAAGATCCGAATTATCAGGATGAAGTGGAAAGTCAGGCTTTGTTCAATATTCTGGAAAATGATGTGATACCGATATTCTATGACCGCCAGCGGGGCAATCCCCCCAAAAAGTGGATTCACATGATGAAGGCTGCCATGAAAATGGCTATTACCGATTTTTCCAGTAACCGGATGGTGAGAGAATACGCCAGCCGGTTTTATATCCCGGCTGCCAAAAATATGAATCAACTCATGGAAGAGGCGGGTAGAAAAGCCAAGGAATTGGCCCTGACCCAGTCCCGGCTCAATGCCCTGTGGTCCCGTATCCGTTTGTCAAAACCAAAGATCACGCCGGAAACCGATTTTGCTGTGGGAGACAGCTTCACCATTGTTGTGGAAGTTTTTTTAGGAGAATTAACGCCTGAAGAGGTGCAGGTACAGATATACCATGGTCAAATGCGCGGCACAGGACAGATGGAAGGCAGCCGCGCCGAAACAATGACGCTGCAGCATACCATTGCTGCAGGCACCCATGTCTATGGATGTCGGGTCACCTGTTCAAATCCCGGCCGGTTCGGTTATACGGCCCGGGTAATACCCAGCGGAGACACAGTATTAAGAAATACACCGGGATTGATCACCTGGGTTGCAGCAGACAGTTGACACCATGAAAATCCAAAGCCAAACCCGCACCAGATGCTCAGGGGAGAGGACATATGGCACAAAAACCGAGAATCCTAATTGTGACGCCCGAAGTAACCTATCTTCCCAAAGATATGGGGAACCGGTCCAATTATTCCGCCAAAGCCGGGGGGCTGGCTGATGTGTCTGCAGCATTGATTTCAGCCCTGTTCGACCTGGGCTGTGATGTACATGTGGCATTGCCGGATTACAGATCCATATTTGACGGCAGCACCACCAAAACCCACAGCCAGGAACTGGCCAAGATCCGCAAACGCCTGGACGATGAACGCATTCACCTGGCAGCGGACCGGGCTTTTTATTATTTGAGCAATGTCTATTCCGGATATTCCGACATGGACCTGAAGGTGTCTCTGGCATTTCAGCGGGAGGTCATCAACAACATCATTCCCCGGGTGGAACCGGATATTATCCACTGCAATGACTGGATGACGGGACTGATTCCGGCCATGTCTCGGGAGATGGAAATCCCCTGTCTGTTCACCATTCACAATATTCACACCATGACCTCCACCATGGCGGAAATCGAAGACCGGGGCATTGATGCGGCAGCTTTCTGGCAGCGGTTGTATTTCAAGGAGCCGCCGGTGAATTACGAGGAAAGCCGGGACTGGAACCGGGTGGATTTTCTCTCTTCCGGCGTGTTTGCAGCCCATTATGTGAACACAGTGAGCCCCACCTTTCTTCGGGAAATCGTGGAGGACCGCCACGCCTTCGTGGAACCGTGTCTGAAAAATGAACTTGCCCATAAATATTATGCCGGGTGTGCCACAGGTATTCTCAATGCACCGGAACCCGAGTTCAATCCGGCAGTGGATGAACTGATCAGATATAACTACGGTCCCAAGAACCATAAAAAAATGAAGGCTGCAAACAAAAAATATCTGCAGAAAATTTTGGATATGGAAGAAAATGTGAATGCCCCGCTGTTTTTCTGGCCGTCACGCCTGGATCCGGTGCAGAAAGGATGCCAGCTGCTGGCACAGATCATGTACGAGATCGTGGAGCGCTACCGGGACCAGGGGCTGCAGATCGTATCTGTGGCATCCGGTGCTTTTGAAAAGCATTTCCATGATATTGTCCGGCATCATGGCATAGGCAGCCGCGTGGCTGTATGCGGATTCAACGAAGGGCTTTCCCACCAGGCCTTTGCTGCAGCAGATTTTGTGTTCATGCCGTCGGCGTTTGAACCCTGCGGACTGCCCCAGATGGTGGGCGGCATTTATGGCACCCTGCCCATTGTTTTTGACACCGGCGGGCTCCATGACACAGTCCAGCCCCTGGATCCTGCCGGAGACAGCGGGAACGGATTTTTGTTTGCCTTCCATGATGCTGCCGGGCTGTCCTGGTCAGTTGATCGGGCAATGGATTTTTATAAACTGGATGACCAGACCAGAGAAACACAGATCCACAGGATCATGATCGAAAGCGTACTGGCATTCAACCACACCAGATGTGCAGAGGAGTACATAAACCTGTATGGAAAAATGCTCCAAAGACCCTTCCTTGTCTGATCCCGGGATTTTCAATGACCCGGGACTGCTGGCCCATGCCGATACCATCCAATACCGGTACCGCTCGGCCCTGGACCTGGAAGAAAGATTGTGCCGGAAACATGACGGCTCTCTGAAGAACTTTGCCGACTATCACCAGCAGTTCGGCCTGCATTTCGACCCCAAAAAAGGCCGGTGGGTTTTCACTGAATGGGCCCCTAATGCTGCGGAAATGTTTATCCTCTGTGATAAAAACAACTGGCAGTGTGTGCCTGAATTTCAGGTGGCAAAACAGGATGAAGAAATTTTCCAGGCATATTTTCCTGCAGACCGGTTTTCCCACCAGGACCTGTTCCGGTTGAAAGTAATCTGGCCGGGCGGGCAGGGGGATCGTATCCCCACGGCAGCCAGGCGGGTGGTCCAGGATCCCCATACCCTGATTTTTAATGCCCAGGTGTGGGACCCCCAGCATCCCTATTACTGGCAGGCATCAAAGACTGTCCGCAAAGATGATCCCATGCTGATTTACGAAGCCCATGCCGGCATGGCCTTAGAGGAAGCCCGTATCGGTACGTGGACGGAATTCCGCCGTCATATTCTGCCCAAGATCGTGCATGCCGGGTATAACACCATCCAGCTGATGGCAGTGCAGGAACATCCTTATTACGGGTCTTTCGGCTACCATGTATCTTCTTTTTTCGCCCCCTCATCACGATTCGGCACCCCGGAAGAACTCAAAGAATTGATTGATGCCGCCCATAAAGAAGGTATACAGGTTTTGATGGACATCATTCATTCCCACAGTGTCCGCAATGAGGTGGAAGGACTGTCCCGTTTTGACGGTACCCTGTACCAGTTTTTCCACGATGGCCCAAGAGGGATGCACCATTTATGGGATTCCCGGTGCTTTGACTATGAAAAACCCATGGTCGTAAAATTTCTTTTGTCCAACCTGCGGTACTGGATTGAGGAATTTCATGTGGACGGGTTCCGGTTTGACGGTATTACCTCCATGATTTTTGAAGACCACGGCCTGAACCGGGCATTTGTCAGTTATGCAGATTACTTTGGCCCGGGAGTTGATACTGATGCCCTGGGTTATCTGTTTGCCGCCAACCGTCTGGTGCACCAGATTGCGCCTGAAGCTGTCACCGTGGCCGAGGATGTCAGCGGATACCCCGGTCTGGCTGCAGGCATTGACCAGGGGGGATATGGATTTGATTTTCGTTTTGCCATGGGCATTGCGGATTTCTGGATCAAACTGCTCAAGGAAACCCGGGATGAAGACTGGCCCCTGGAAAAACTCTGGCATGAGCTGACCAACCGCCGGCCGGAAGAAGCCACCATTTCCTATGCTGAATGCCATGACCAGGCACTGGTGGGGGATAAAACCCTGATGATGCATCTTGTGGACGGCCGTATCTATTCAGCCATGCACAAGGAAAATGCCGATATTATAACATTCCGGGGGGTGGCCCTGCACAAGATGATACGCCTGATCACCTTGGCCACGGCCAATGCCGGGTACTTGAATTTCATGGGCAATGAGTTCGGCCACCCGGAATGGGTGGATTTTCCCTCCTCCCGGAACCATTTTTCCTATCAATATGCCCGGCGCCAGTGGTCTTTGAAATATGATCCAGACCTGTTTTTCAAGGATTTGTATGCATTTGACCGCCGGATGATCATCCTTGCAAAAGAAAACAATCTGTTGCCCGCCACTTGGCCGGACCTGTTTTATCTGCATGAAGACCATAATATCATTGCCTTTGCCCGGGGAAATCTTTTTCTGGTCTTTAACTTTCATCCTGCCCGTTCTTTTTTTGATTACCAGGTAGATGCACCGCCGGGAAGGTACAAGATGATTCTGGATACGGACGAGGCCCGGTTCGGGGGGCAGAACCGTCTTGTGCCGGGTCAGGAACATTTTACCAGTACCATGGCCTATGGTGAGATCACCCGCCAGCTGCTGCCCCTGTATCTGCCCAGCCGCACGGCCCTGGTGCTGGAAAAGCAAATACCGGGCAATCACATGTAACGCAATTCCCTTCGGTTAACCGGTGGCCGCCCCTGTGGGTACCTTGCGCCCGGCCCGAGATAACATCTGACGGTCCGGTCACAAGGCACCCACAGGGGG
>JAABRW010000002.1 GCA_011390695.1 Desulfotignum sp. | reverse complement strand
GGGATATGCTTGCCTGAAAAAAAATAAGGACTGCTCTGTTATCAGGTATCCCTGCCTGCCACCGGCATCACTGCCATGGTCAATCTGGACACACAGACCTTTGCTCCGGCTGCATTTTCTATGGTAATATCCCAGACATGGGTGGTACGTCCCAGGTGTACCGGCCGCACCGTTCCGGTCACCCTGCCTGTGCGCACCTGCTTGAGATGATTTGCTGATATTTCAAGGCCCACGGAATAATGATCCGAATCCAGGGCCAGAAAAGAGGCCACACTGCCCAGTGTTTCAGCCAGCACAACCGATGCCCCGCCATGAAGAATGCCCATGGGCTGGACTGTGCGGTGGTCCACCGGCATGGTGGCACAGATAAAATCAGGTCCGAATTTTGTAAATTCAATGCCCATATGGCCCACTATGGTTTTATCGATGACCGCTTCAAAGGGTTTCATGTCAAGGGGTTGCTTCCAAATCTGCTGCATGTCGTCTCCGTCTGATGTTCGGGATGTCACACCCTGTTTTTTCAACCAATAAAAATTATTGCCTGTCTTTATTTATGCAGTTGCCGGACGGTGCCGCCCCCGGCACATCAACCGGGAATCCGCACCATCCGGCTGGCGGGAATGATCTCTATTTCTCCTTTTAATTTTGGCAGCTCAATCTTCAGGGTTTCCAGGGTAGCTGGATACGGGTGGCCAATGCCGATGGCAGCCCCGTGTTTTCTGGCAATTTTTTTGAGCTGGGAAAACTGATTGGTGATATAGCCTACCTCCTGGACATTGTCCAAAAACACATCCCGTTCGGCAAATCGGAGCTGGAGCAGGCGGGCAGATGCACGGCACCGGGAATTTTTCGCAGTTCTGGAATCAATGAAAAACAGATTTTTCTTTTTCAGGATGGTAAAGATCTGGTTCATCTGGTTGGCATGGGTGGTGAACATGGATCCCATGTGGTTATTGACCCCTGACACCCCATGGACCTCACCCAGATTTTTTTCCAGCTGGGCAATCAGCACATCAGGGGGCATGCTGGTGAGCAGGGCCCCGGGCCCTGGATTCACCGCTGGATATTCCATTGGTTCCATGGGCAGGTGCAGCATGATTTCAGCACCTTTTTCAGCCAGTATTCTGGAGGTGACCCGGCCGAATGGAGACCATGGCAATACGGAAAAGCTGATATTGGGCTCCAGTGTATACAGGGCCATTGCAATTTTTTTATCATATCCGATATCATCGATAATAAGGGCAATTCTTATGGTATCATCTTCCGGCAGCGGCCTGACAACAGAAGGCTCTTTTCGGATATCACCCAGTCCCTCAAAGACTTCATATACAATGGGGTGTCCATTTTTTTCCATAAGTCCGGACTGGGGTTTTTTGGGGGAGAGCTCACTGATATCTTCATAAACGGGAGCGGGTTTGTCCAGGCCCTCTGATTTGTAAGTATCTGGTGAAGGGGCAGGTTTGTCCGCAGTCTTGGATGCCTTTTCCGGCAAGGGTGCCGGCTGCCGGATATACATATCCGCCAGCATGGCCCCTGTAAGACAAACACCCACCAAAATCAGAACACCGATAATCACCTTTTTTAATTCCAGCGGCACATCAACTTTTTTTGGGGTGCCGGTCTTTTTTTTAGAAGAAACCGATTTTTTTGTTCGGGATGTTTTTTTTTTGGTTACTGATTTTTTGGGCACTGCTTTTTTTGATACTGATTTTCTGGGTGCCGGTTTTCCGGCACCCTTTTTTTTAATTGCCATTTACTTTTTTGAAAACTCCATAACTTATCAGGATATCAAGGGCTCTTCTCACCTGGGCATCCTGGAGAAGCTGTTCAGTTTCCTGCTGCTGCTGCGACTGTCTGGATGGCTCCTGCAGCGGTGTTTCGGATTTTTTGTCATCTTCTGCTTCAGGCATCAGACTGTTTTGCAGATCTTTTTCCTTAACCATCCTGTCAAAGGCAGAGGGTTGTTTTGTCTCTTTTTCCAGGATGGCCCGGGCCGCTGAAATATCGGGCTGGATGCCTTTTGCCTGTATGGATCTGCCGCTGGGCGTGTAATACCGGGCAATGGTATATTTGAGACCGTATCCATCTTTCAATGGACGGACAGTCTGGACCGATCCTTTTCCAAAAGAAGGGGTACCCAAAATCAGTGCCCGGGAATGGTCCTGCAATGCGCCGGCCACAATTTCAGAAGCAGACGCAGACCCACCGTTGATCAGTACCACAATGGGATATTTCCGGTCATCTTTGCCGGGATGGGCTTCATATATCTGGGGATTTTTTTCCTGCCGCCCCTTGATGGATACAATCACGCCCTGGTCCAGAAAAAAATCAGAAGCCTTGATGGCTTGATCCAGCAGTCCACCGGGGTTATCCCGCAGGTCAATAACAAGCCCTTTGAGATCATTTTCATCTGTTTCCAGTTTTTCCAGGTGCTCGCGTATCTCTTCATGGGTATTCATCCTGAAATTGGTGACCCGCAGATACCCGTATCCGGGTTTGAGCATTGCCGATCTTACGCTGGTCATGGGAATCAGGTCCCGTTTTAAAGAAAACACCAGAGGCGCAGGTTCATCCTCCCGGATAATGGTAATTTCCACTTCTTCATGCCTGGGACCCCGCATCTTGCTCACCGCCTCCCACAATGCCATGCCTTTGGTGGATTCACCATCAATTTTCACAATGATATCCCCGGCAAAAATGCCGGCTTCATAGGCAGGGGTTCCCTCAATGGGAGACACCACGGTCAATATGCCGTCTTTCATGGTAATTACAATGCCGATGCCGGAAAATTCCCCTTTGGTGTCATCTTGAAGGTCATCAAATGCTTCAGGCGGCATAAAACTGGAATGGGGGTCCAAGTTTCCCACCATGCCTTTGATGGCATTGTGGATCAGGGTGTCGGCATCCACTTCATCCACGTAATTTTTTTCCAGTTCTTCCAGGACATCAACGAATAATTTCAAAGACGTGTAGGTTTTGTTTGTTTCAGCACAAACCGGTATTCCCCAGGACAGGGCCAGCGCAAGGGCCAAAGCCGCCCCGAATAGCCACCGGGTATAAAACGATCGAATTATCATGGGTTCTATGCTCCTTTTTTTAACCATTTCAGAGGATCCACCGGTTTTCCATGGTGTCTGACTTCAAAGTGCAGACAAAGCCCTTTAATGGAGCCGGTATCACCAGCTGTGGCAATCACTTCACCAGCATCCACTTTTTCACCTTTCTGCTTGAAAAATTCCTGCACATGGGCGTAAAGGGTATAATAATTTTCACCATGATCTATGATCAAAAGATTGCCATATCCTTTCAGCCATTCGGCAAACATGACCTTACCTTTAAATACAGACCGGACCGGTTCCCCCCGTTCCACCTTTATATCAATTCCGCTCTGAAAAGTGAAGGAATTGTAATTTCCGGATCGAGACGGTCCGAACCGGGACACGATTTCTCCTTTAACCGGTGCGGGCAGACGGCCTTTTAACCGGGAAAAAACAATTCCGTCCAGGGAAGAAGGTGCCTGTTTTCCAATGGCATGCATTTTTTCATCCAGGCGCATGGCTGCATCCTTCAGTGATGCAAGCGCTGCCCGGGACAAGGCTTTTTTCTGCCGGATGTCTTTGAGAATGGCTTCTTTTTTCTGACTTTCCTTTTCCATGATGCGGATCTGAAGCGCCAGATCCTGTTCCAGTTTTGCTTTGGCTGCCTTTCGTTCTGTCAATTGCGCCGCAAGCGTATGAAACCTTCCCAGATCCCGGGTCAGTTTTTCTATGGTCTGAAAATCAGAAAGAACAATCCGTTTCATGGCATTCTGGGAAACAAAAAAGTCAAACACCGATGCCGGCAGTCCCATCATATCCAGACTGCCGATATTATGCATACGGTAAAGGGCATCCAGGCGGTCTCCGGCATACACCTGGTTTTCCTGCAGCTGTGCGGCCAGCTGCTCTCTGTCGGCCTGTATGGCAGCAATGCTTTTATCCAGCTCCCGGGTTTCTCTGGACAGGACATCCGCCTTGATCCGGGCCTGGTTCAATGTATAATCGATCTGGTTCAACCCTTCGATGATCTGTATTTCTTTTTTGCTGAACCGGGTTATCTGTTCTTGCTCTTCATTGATGCGGGTCTCAATGGTCTGTTTTTTTTCCTGTATCCGGGGATCGGGTTTCAAGGTATCAGCAACCTTTCCAGACTGTGTTTTTTCTGCAGGGGTGACCGCCTGCAGTTCAATGTATTTGGGCCGATTCCGGACATAGCCCTGATGGTTTTCATACTGCACTGTCACCCATCCGCCGATGCCGCCTTTTACTGCTGTCACCGCCACTTTGGTACCTTTTTCCAGGACCAGCACCACCGCGGCATCCTGGGAAGGTTCCGACCGGACATTGAGTTTGGCAGCAGTGATCGTACCCTGGTAAATAACCGGCAGTGCCGCCCACAAGACCGTGGGTACCGCTGCCACCAGCCAGGCCCATACCAGAATTATTTTAAAATCTGCTTTAAGGAGAGATAACATCCAAACCACCCCAAAAATGTACTGGCCAGAATGATAAGGCCCATGGCCTTGACAGACAGAAACCGGATATCAAGATACACATAGGCACTCAAATTCTGAGAAATGCCCGACGACACCGTAAAAAAAGCAGTTAACAGGATCAAAAGTCCCAAAAGTCCGCCCAAAAAACCCTGCAAAAGTCCTTCCACATAAAAAGGGGTTTTTATAAATGCTTCAGTAGCCCCCACCAGCCGCATGATTTCAATTTCAAGACGGCGGGAATAAAATGCCAGCCGCACGGTATTGGCAGTAATAAAAAGGGCGATCAGCAAAAACAGGCCGCACATGGCATAACCGGTGATCCTGAACAATGAAAAAATTTTCAAAAACCTTGCCAGCCATCCCTGGCCGTATTCCACGCTTTCCACCATCTCCAGATCCCCGATCTTTTTAGCAAAAGCAGCCACTTCCTGGAAATCACCATGGGTTTTCATCCGGATTTCCAGGGCGTGGGGCAAAGGATTTTGCTTTAAGGTATCAAAAAATCCGGTATGGGAGGACATTTCACTTTTTAATCGTTCCAATGCCCGGGATTTTGGAATAAACCGCATCTCATCCACTTCACCCAGGCTGCTGATACGGGCTTCAAGATCCGGCAGCATCTCCGGGGAAAATGCAGATTCAAGGTAAATCATGGCCCGCCCGCCCTGGTTCCAGCCCTCAATCACCCGGCTGGCATTTTCAAAAAACAGCAGAAACAGGGACACCACCAGGATGGACAAGGAAATAGTCACTATGGTGATCAGGTTCAAGAAACGGTTTGACCGAATGTCTGCCAGGGCTTTTTTTATATATCGGGTCATGGGTATCTGCTTCCTTATCAGGGCCTGACAGCTTTCAGAGCATGGTGGAGGTTTTAACCAGCTGTCCCTGGTCCAGCACAATATTACGTCCCCGCACCATACTTTCCATCAGATGCAGGTTATGGCTTGCCACCAGGATGGTTGCCCCTTTCTGGTGATATGCCATCAAAAAATCAAGCACCAGTCCGGCAGATGCCTGGTCAAGGCTGCCTGTGGGTTCATCAGCCAGGATGATATCCGGATCCCCCACCACAGCCCTTGCCACTGCCACCCGCTGCTGTTCACCGCCTGAAAGGGTGGGCGGCAGGGCATTCGCTTTTTTTTCCATGCCGGTGGTGCGCAAAACATGCATCACTTTTTTGCGGATATAAGAAGGTTTTTCCCCGGCCACCTCCAGCACCAAAGCCACATTTTCATATACGGTCCGGCCGGGAATCAGCTTGAAATCCTGGAAGACCATGCCGAACCGCCGCCGCAGACGGGGCAGTTTTGCAGCAGAAATCCGGGCAAGGTTCATGCCGTTGATAAGTATCTGGCCCTCGGAAACCTTTTCAGCCAGGTAAAGCACCTTGAGCAGGGTGGACTTGCCTGCACCGGAAGGGCCGGAAATGAAAATGAATTCTCCGGGCTGGATATCCACAGACACATCGTTCAATGCCAGTTTCGCACCATAGCGCTTGGTGACATTAAACAGTCTGATAATCGAATGTTTGCTGCTGTCCAGGTTCATATTTTTGTATGCATTCAGTTTTCATCACAGTCCATAATTGACTGGCACTGAATTTACTGATATATATTGGTTGTGTCAAGGAGTGCTGAAAAACAGTTTTTCTTACACCCAAAGCCTTCACTGAAACCGTAAACCCGGCTTCTTCCAAACAGTGAAGGCTTTGCCATATAACGGCCATGCCCTGCCGGGCACAACAAAGTATGAAAGCTGTTAGCTTTTAGCTTTTAGCTGAGTACTGATGGCTGACGACTTTCATATAAAAAAACCATAAGGACAGACAAATGTTGTTATTTGATTCCCATTGCCATATTGACGACCCGTGTTTTGCTGCAGATATGGATGCCGTGTTTGAGCGGGCTGAAACGGCAGGGGTCCGGGCCATTGCCATTGCAGGGGTTGACACAGACACCGCCAAAAAAGCCGTCAAAATTGCTGCAGGCCGGGACAATGTCATCACGGCAGTGGGCATCCATCCTCATGATGCCGTGCACTGCACCCCAAAAAATCTGGCGGATCTGGCCGGGCTGGCAAAAAAAAACAGCTGCGTCAAAGCCTGGGGGGAGACCGGCCTGGATTTTAACCGAATGTTTTCTCCGCAAAAAGACCAGGAGGCCTGTTTCACAGCCCAGCTGGCCATGGCAGGGGACCTGGATCTTCCCCTGATTTTCCATGAACGTGATTCCAACGGACGGTTTTATGACATTGTCAAATCAGAAGGGCCTTCCGCCAGAAAAGGGGTGGTCCACTGTTTCTCCGGTACCCGCACAGAGCTGTTCCAATACCTGGATTTGGGGTACCATATCGGCATAACCGGTATTTTAACCATCCAGCAGCGGGGAAAACTGCTCAGGGAACTGGCGCCGTTGATCCCAAAAGACAAGATTCTCATTGAAACCGATGCCCCGTATCTCACCCCTGCCCCCCAGAAAAACAAATACCGGCGCAATGAACCCGCGTTTGTCCGGTCGGTGCTGGAAAAACTGGCACAGGTAAGGCATGAAGACCCGGGGGAACTGGCCAAAACCATTTTCACCAATACCAACCGATTTTTCAACACCAGCTTTGCCTGAAATGTCAGCCTGCAGGGGTTGTATCCTTTGCCATCAACTTTGTCACCGCCTTTTCAAGGCCGTCCAAAGACAGTTCAAACATGGGGAATATGGCACTGATGGTCATGATGGTATGGGTGTAGCCCCACATGGATGCAGGCACAGGGTTCAGCCACACGCTGTGGGCAAAAGTTTCGGCCAGAAATTTGAGCTGCTGGATGCTGGGCCGGCCGCTGCGCTCACTGATGTGGATGGAGCCGTCATGGGCCATGAGTTCATAGGGGGCCATGCTGGCATCTCCCACTATGATAAGCCGGGTGTCCGGGTCATTTCTGGTAAATTCCACAATCTTTTTGGGCTTTTTATACCGGGCCGGGTCCTCCCACACATAATCGTAAATGGT
>JAABRW010000001.1 GCA_011390695.1 Desulfotignum sp. | reverse complement strand
CATGATTTTGCAAAGTCCCTGGTCAGTCGTGATCCACCGGTGAGATACCTGCGGTAAAAAATGACCGTGCCCTGGGAATCCTGGATGTTTTTCCAGGTCCGGTCCCGGTAATCGGTTGTGGGCAGCTGGGTCAACCGGTAGCGCCGGGGCAGCGGGCCGGCTTCGGTTTTCCGTCCCCTGGGGATCCACCCGCCGTGGGGGATATTATATTTCACGGCCACATCCAGGGCTGCCTGATCCGCACCTGTCTGACCGCCGGATATTATTTTGTCTATCATGCCGGGATCCTGTCTTGTAAAAATATCTTTTCTATCATATCAATAAAGGATATAACTGCAATAGAATTTTATGAAAATACCCACCCAAAACCAATGCTTTGCGCTTATCCGCACCATGGGGATGATGGACCACATTGTGGACCATTCAGTGATGGTGGGCAATATCGCCCTTTGTCTGTGCAGGCATTTGAAAAAAAACACGCCTTCCCTTAATGTGGAACTGACCACAGCTGCGGCCCTGCTCCATGACATCACCAAAACCAGAAGCTTTCAAACCGGTGAAATCCATTCTAAAACCGGGGGAGAACTGCTGGAATACCTGGGGTATCCCGAGGTTGGCAACATCATCCGGCAGCATGTCATCCTCGACTGCTGCAAGGATACGGCCCCGGTATCAGAGCAGGAGATTGTGAACTATGCGGACAAACGGGTACTCCACGACGCGGTGGTGCCTTTGTCCGAGCGGCTGGAATATATTCAGGTAAGGTATGGGGGAAACAAAGCATTTCAGAAGCGGATCGCCCTGATGTGGGAAATGACCACAGCCCTGGAAGACAAACTTTTCAGATATCTGCCGTTTTCACCTTCCCGGCTGCCGGAAAAAGTTGTGCACCATATCAGACGACAATAGGAAGGCCGTTTTTTTGTCGTTGATGTCAAACAGCTGTATCATTAATCTGGTCAATTTGCCCGCGTATCTGCTGCAGACGGGATAAAATGGTGGTGATTTTTTCCTGCTGTTCTTGTTTTCGGGTCTGCCGCATATCAAACACCTGTTCCATATCTGCGTCCAAAGATGCATACAACGAAAACCGGTCCTGGATCTTTTCGGAAAAATCCCGGGCAACAGCCTGGATCAACGGCACAAAATAGGTGTTTTTCAACTGGTCGTGAAACTGATCTATCTGAAGTTCCGCCGCTGCCAGGGTCTGTTTTTTTATCCGGGCGGCAGCTGCATCAAACCCGGGGGCAAATGAAAAGGACCTGGTTTTGTCCCTGATAACAGACAATAACCGTACAAAGGTATGTACCCCCATCCCGGTAAATGCACCAGTCTGCAACCGGCTGGTATAGTCAGGGGAAAAAACGGTCCGGGGCAGTACCAGTCCCAGTATTTTCTTTATGGCCTGGACATCCACGGTCATGGCAGTATCTCCGTGTTTTACCGCTTTCTGCAAATCAACCGGCTCCCCGGCCGGGTGCCCATCCATGTTTCCTTCTAATTCCATTGCAGGAATCAGTTGTAAAAAATCGACCTGATAGGCATCCAGAAGCGATTGAAAACAGGTTTCCACACGTGTTTCATTTTCAGCCACCAGGGCCTTGATATCCGGCAGCACCTGTTCGATGACAAACAGGTCCAGTTCTCTTTTAAAATCCTGAAACATCAGATAAAGAATTTTTTTGATGCCAAGGGTTTTTAGGCGGCTTTTGTAAGGATCGGCATCCAGGGGAGTGTGGCGGATAAATTCCTGAATTTTTTTGCGGATATGAACGGTATCCTGTGCAAAGGATTTGTCCAGTTCGGCTGCAATTTCCCTGGTCAGTCCGGACACCGCACCCGGGATAGAATGTTCCACAATGAATCTGAGCCTGGTAACATTGTTTCGTACTTGCTCAAGACGGGCGTTTGCCTTTTTGGGGCCGTCCATGTCAGATGCCATCATTTGTGCATACAACTGTACTTTTTTTTCCATGGCATCAACCATGGAAGACAACCGTTCCAGGTGGCCGGAAACCATCAGGTTGCGGTGGTGGTGCAGGCATATGGCAGAAAACCGCTGAAAAAAAATATTTGCATTTTTTTTGCAATATTCCGCCATGGCTGTATCTTCCAGCCACAGGTCCAGTCTTTTTTTGTTCCGCCGGCTCAGGCGTTTTTCCAGGGTGCCAAACAGCTCCAGTAAAGCGGAAAAAGTGTACAGCTCAGGTTTTTGTACCAGTAACCCCAGGTCCTGGCGGGTCTGGTTCTCAATGGCCTGAAGATCTTCCAGGGTTTCGTGCTCGGACAGGTCACAATTGTTGATAAAAATAATATTGTCCCCCAGTCCCAGTTTCCGGATCAGTTCCAGAAACTGCATATCTGACTGCCGCAGTCCGGTCCTGGAACTGATACAGTAGAGGATGAGGCCCGATTCCTGCACATAGTGCAAAATCTGTGTCAGCTGGGCCGGGTCTGTGGAATCCGCACCCTGGCAGTCGGCGAGTTCAATATGGGGTTCCAGAATTTTTCCGTACAATTCCAGACAGACATCCCTGACATAAAATGCATTGGCCGGATCACCGGTAAAGGTTTTGTGGTTTTCAAACTGCTTTGCTTCAAACACCAGGCAGCCCCGGTCGGGTCCCACAACATTTCTGCAGGTTTCATATCCTTCCAGGGCATTGCGGATGACAAGGGTTTCCGGACGAATTCCCTGGTCGGTGACCGGAAAATCCCGGACCATGCTTTTATACACCTGTTGTAAAAATGCCCGGTCCTTCTGCCGTCGCAGGTCAAATCCCGCAATATCGATTTTCCGGCTGTCATTTTCCTCTTTGGGAAACATCTCCAGGGTGCTTCGCAAAGTGCGGTTGATATCATCCCAGGACTTGAGAAAAACCCTGGCGCGATTTTTGCCGCCTTTTCTGATGCGGGTGGTAATGGCGGTAACAACCCCGGCCCCTCTTTTCACCAGTTCTTTTCCGATCATGGCATTGATCAGGGTGCTTTTTCCGGACTTTATCACCCCCACCACCGCTATTTTAATCAGGTTGGAACGGATCTGTTCCGGAATCCTGCGGCAGTTTTTTTTATACGCCTGAAGGGCATCTCCAGACATCAGGGGAACATCTTCCATCATCTGGATCACCGCCAGGATGTCGGATGCAATGGTATCAACGGTCTGGTATAAAGGGATTTGTGATGCCATAGTTGCGGCGCTTGAAGGGGCTAGGAGATTAACATCATGGCTTTTTCATATTTAAGATCACTCGGGGTGGAAAACATGATCTCTTCTGTCATGGGGCAGGTCAGCCAGGCATTGTCATTGAGTTCATTATCCAGCTGCATGGGACCCCATCCGGCACACCCCAGCATGATCATAAATGCGGCCGGGCCTTTTTGAACGGCAACGGCTTCCAGAATATCCCGGGAATTGCTCAGGGCAAGCCAGTCGGTAACTTTAAGGGTTTCATTCCAGTTGAACGGGGGGCCATGGAGCACAAACACGCCCGAGGGCTGAACAGGGCCTCCCAGATAGATATCGAGTTTATCCACACTCTCGTCACAGGTGATATTCAGGTCCTCAAAAAGTTCGCGGCCCGTGAGCAGCGGATGTATCTTGTTGACAATGAATCCCAGGGCACCTGATTCATTGTGTTCACACATGCCGGTGAGTGTCTGGGCAAAATTGGGATCCGGAAGCCCCGGCATTGCCAGTAGAAATTTGCCTTTCATGGTCCCGGGAATCATATCAGCCATTGCCCTGCTCCAAAATTGATCTTGTCATTTCTTTTTCCTGTGCACATATGCCTGTTCAAAAGGATAGTTTTAAATATTTTGCCCGGTTTTGCAATAAAAATAATCATTGTCCTTTTTTCCTGCCATAGACATCATCGAACCGGACGATGTCATCTTCTCCCAGGTATGGGCCGGACTGGACCTCAATGAGTTCCAGGGGTATCTTGCCGGGATTTTCCAGGCGGTGGGTGGTTCCTAAGGGGATATAGGTGGATTCATCCTCTTTGAGCAGAAATTCTCTGTCTTCCTGGGTGACAATGGCGCTGCCCGACACCACGGTCCAGTGCTCAGCCCGGTGAAAATGTTTTTGCAGCGACAATTTGGCACCGGGTTTCACCGTGATCCGTTTCACCTGATACCGCTGGGATATATCGATGGTTTCATAATCTCCCCAGGGCCGGTACACTTTGGCATGGGTGCCGGCTTCCTGACGTTTCAAGGCCTTTAACTGTTTCACGATCTGCTTGACATCCTGGACCCGGTTTCTGGGGGCAACCAGGACCGCATCCTTTGTTTCCACCACAACAAACGCGTCCAGTCCGACTGCCGCCACCAGGCGGCTCTGGGCATTGATATAGGAATTTGCGACATCATGGGTCAACACATCACCCTTGAGAACATTGGCATCCCGGTCCTTGTCTTCGGTCTGGTACAACGCGTCAAAAGACCCCAGATCATTCCACCCGGCATCCAGAAAGATCATCACCCCTTTCCGGGTCTTTTCCATAACCGCATAATCAATGGAATCAGCTGAGACCTGTTCAAATATGGTTTTGTCCACCCGGAAAAAATCCAGGTCCTGGTTTCCGGCTGCAACAGCTTTGCGGCATACGGCAACCATGTCCGGAACCTGAATTTCAAGCTCCTGTAAAATGGTGGAAGCCCGGAACATGAACATGCCCGAATTCCAGCAATAGTCTCCTTCTGTCAGATAGTTGCGGGCTGTCTGCAGATCAGGTTTTTCAACAAAGCGTTTGATCTCACAGGCATTGTCTTCCAGCAAAGCCCCTTTCTGAATGTATCCGTATCCGGTTTCCGGAGAGGTGGGAACAATACCAAAGGTGAGGAGATATCCTTTTTCCGCCAGGGTTTCTCCCTGGTGTACAGCCGCGTGAAAAGCAGCCGTGTTTTCAATGCGGTGGTCTGCAGGCAGCACCAGCAGTACCGGGTCCCGGTCCTGCATCCCCAGTGTAATGGCAGCCAGGGCAATGGCAGGGGCCGTGTTTCTGGCTGCCGGTTCCAGGATAATGGCATGGGGTTCCACCTGGATCTGGCGCAGCTGTTCTGCTGTCATGAACCTGTGGGCTTCATTGCACACGATCACCGGCGGTTCTGTGTGCCGGGTTTCTTCCAGGCGGAGCACCGTGTTCTGGAGCATGGTATGCTGGTTGTACATGTTGATGAGCTGCTTGGGATACAACTGCCTGGAAAGAGGCCACAGCCTTGTACCTGACCCCCCTGCCAGAATTACCGGAACAATCATGATATCTCCTTTATTGTTTTCGGGCGGTGAACAGATTTATGGACAATCCCCGCTCCACTGCATATGCATCCATGGATGCAAGACAAAACCCGCTTTGCACCAGCCATTCTTCCACCTGTTTTTTTTCAAACCCCAGCCAGGTGCCGCCAATGATATTTTTAATATCTTCCTGGTCATGGTGTTTAAAATCAGCCAGTAAAAACATCCCACCGGGCCTGAGCACCCGGAAAACTTCACGGATGGCTTTTTCCGGTTGAAAAATATGGTACAATACCATGCTCATGACAACCGTGTCCACTTCCTGGTCCTTCATTGGCAGGTATTCCACTTCCCCGAGCCGCAGTTCAACGGACCCGGCATCAGGCAGCTTGATTCTGGCCTGTTCCAGCATTTCCGGGGACGCATCCACCCCGATGAGTCTCTGGCCGGTATCTGCCACCAGTTGCCCCAGAAGCTCGCCGGTACCGCATCCCAGATCTGCAATGCTGCTGCGGTCCTTGATCTGCTGTTTGAGTACGGCATTGAGATTGAAATTTCCCAGCACCTCTTTTTTCAGGCCTTCCCACTGGGGTGCCACTGTACTGAAAAAACGCTTGGTGCGGTTTTTTCTGATGGTGATGATCTGTCTGGCTTTTTCAAGGTCCAGGCGAAAAAGGGGATCCTCCTGTATCCTGGCGCAGGCAAGTGCAATCAAAGCACGGGTTTCCGGGTGCCTGGATGCACAATAATACATAAAGCTGCCCTCTTTTCGTGACACCAGCAGCCCGGATTCCAGCAGGATTTTCAAATGCCGGGACACGCCCGACTGGATCATGTCCACAATGGAAACAATTTCGTTTACGCTCAATTCCACTTCATTGAGAATATGGAGCAGCCGCAGCCGGGTCGGGTCGGAAAGTGCTTTGAACTGTTTTATTATCTGCATTACTTAACGGTCACCACTGGACAATGTGCCTGGAGAATAACCGCCTGGGCGGTTGACCCGAATATGAGTTTTCCGACTTTGGAGCGGCTTTTGACACCGATGATAATTTCATCCACACCCTGTTCCCGGGCAAAATTGACAATATCCTCCCCCGGTTCCATTCCCCTGACCAGCAGATGGGTTTCACAGGATATTTTTTTATTCTCAAAAAACTTTTTTGTATGTTTCAAATTTTCTTCAGCTGCATAAACTTCAGACTGGTCAAGATTTGCCCCGCCCTTCATGGAGGTTGCAACCAGGACCTCAGCGTCAAATGCCCTGGCATGAAAATCTGCAATCTCCAGCAGATCCTGTCCCACATTCACTCCTTTGTATCCCACCAGAATTTTCATCATTGTCTCCTTATGGTTAAGCAGTTTCCGGAACTGGTTTCCATATTAAAATAAAAAAAGCAAACAAATTATGGTATTTTACCCCAAGAAAATCAAGCTGGAATTTGAAAAACGGCATCTGGCGCATATCAAAAGAAAAAAAGGGCCCGGCATTTCTCCCGGGCCCTTGATTTTATTATGGAGGCGGCTTCCGGATTCGAACATAGGAAAAGGACTAACACAAGCAAAGCCGCTTGTGAGATCAGAAAAGATGCTGGATTGCCCAAAAACTTCAGACCCTTGCACCCCTTTGTTCCCGCCTGATTTTTACGGTCAAGATAATCATACTTGAGCAGGAAAAATTGGTAACAGTTGAGCTCAGGGGTTCTGAAGGGATTTACCCGAGGAAAATAAGGCTGATAGCCCTAAGCGGACCCACTGCAGCGAAAATTTTCCTTTTAACGTTGATTAAGCTACTTCCAATTTCAGGCTTTTTCCGAGAGCTTGTGCGTAGTTTACAAAAGTTTCCAATTATCAAGGTATCCTTTATAAAAAGACTCTTTAAAAAGTTCTGATATGGATAATTATGTGCAACTCAATTTCGTTGTCTCCCAACAATATATCTGCCAATCCTTGCATTTTGTAAATCAGATCAACTCACCAATAATAGACAGAATGCTCTCCTCTTTGGAAGTTAATCAGACACCACCAATATCCATATTTTATTTTTGTGCTGTGATTGACAAATCTAATTATTAGATTATACTAATTTATAAAAGTCTAATTTAACGTGTGGGTGAATCTATGGAACAAATTGATTCTGAAAAACTTGAAGCAAACGCAGAAGATGCGGCAAAATTGCTTAAAAAAATGAGCCACCCCAGCCGGCTGATGGTACTTTGTCATCTGATGAAAGGAGAGTGCCCGGTCAGTGAGCTCAATCAGGTTGTTCCGTTAAGTCAATCAGCACTGTCTCAACATCTGGGAAATTTACGCCAGGCAG
>JAABRW010000011.1 GCA_011390695.1 Desulfotignum sp. | reverse complement strand
GATGGTGGAAGGGCAGTCGTTGGTATGCAGGGTGGCAAATACCAGATGGCCGGTCATGGCAGCTTTTATGGCGATTTCCGCTGTATCTATGTCCCGGATTTCTCCCACCATGATAATGTCCGGATCCTGGCGCAGAAACGCCTTCAGGGCAGCGGCGAATGTCATGCCTATCTCTTCTCTCACCGGTACCTGGTTGATTCCCTTGAAGTTGAATTCCACCGGATCTTCCGCGGTCAGAATTTTGATGTCATCCTTGTTGAGCCGGTTAAGGATGGAATACAGGGTGGTGGTTTTTCCGGAACCGGTGGGCCCTGTCACCAGCAGCAGACCGTAGGGCCGTGAAATGGAGCGCTTGAGCATGTCAAAGGTGGCCGACTCAAATCCCAGCCTGGTCAGATCGATGTTCAAAGCGCTCTGGTCAAGTATCCGCATGACAATGCTTTCCCCGAACAGGGTGGGCAGAGACGATACCCGGAAATCAACAGATTTTTTTCTGCCCAGGCGCAGTTTTATCCGGCCGTCCTGGGGAACCCGTCTTTCAGCAATATCCAGGGATGCCAGAATTTTTATGCGGGAAACCACGGCATTTTTAATGGAAACCGGCAGGTTCATGGCTTTGTACATACCGCCGTCCAGCCGGTACCGGACCTGAAAAGATTTTTCAAAGGGTTCGATGTGGATATCTGACACCCCGTCATTGATGGCCTTGGTCAAAATCCCGTTGACAAGTTTGATGATGGGGGCATCAGAAGCCATGAATTCATCCTGGCCGTCCTCTCTTTCAGCGGTGCCCACCTCGATTTCTTCAGCTGCCTCAGATACCAGGGATCCAAAATCCTCCACAGAGGTGACAGGGGTTTCGTCTTCCGCATCTTCTTCAAAATGGAGAAATTTTTTGTAGTCTTCATCACTGATTTTATAAAAATCCCGGTAGGCCTGGATAATATCATTTTCCGTGGTGACATACACATGGATATTTTTTGCGGTCTTATTGCGCAGGTCTTCCACCACATGCGTATCGGTAGGCTCCACCATGGCCACGGACAGTTCGTCATTTTCCAGGGCCAGGGGAAACACCATGTTTTCTCTGGCCAGATCAAAGGGAAGTATTTTCTGGGCTGCGGCATCAGGTTTCATTTCTGAAAACCGGATCACATTGTAATTATAGATCCGTCCCAGTACATTTATGATGGTTTCCGGATCAATATATCCTTTGTTGAGAAGGATGGAACTGAGACGTTCCCCGGTTTTTTTGTGAACCCCCAGGGCTTCATCCAGCTGGAGACTGGTTATCTGGCCTTCCTTGGAAAGAATTTCACCTATCCGGGTTTTGCCGGCCCCGGACTGGTCCTTGATGATGGATGTGAGACTGGATTTTCCTTTTGGTGTTTTAACCATTTGTTTCTATATCTAAGCTATTTATAATTTTTAAACACCCGGATACTGCCTGCAATCACCAGAAATATTCCCAGCATGTAAAAACAGAATCTGACAATAAAGAGTTTGCTGCTGAAAAATTCAATGGCCGCCACCCGGGCGGTTACTTCAGGTATCCGGTAAAACACCCCTAATCCCACTGCAATGATAACAATCCCATAATAGAATGCGAATTTTTTTTTGTCCATCTTAAATCACAGCCTTTCCAATTCTTTGAGCTGGTTTTCAAATTGTATATTTTGGGATTCCAGGTCATTCATCTTATCTTCAAGATCGGCAAAAAGTGATTCCACTGAAATTTCAAGGTCTGACAATTGTTTGGAAAATTTTTGTATGTTTTTGCCGTCATTGTTTTCAGATGCTGTGAGCAGCTCTCCATTCACTGCCTGAATACGGTTTTCCAGAGATTCTATCTCATCTTCTATTCTGGAAATTTTTTTCTGGATAGGCCCCAGGACTTTGGAGCGGCCGGCAATGATTTCCGATTTTTTCTGTCGCAGTTTTTTTTTGTTCACCCCCGGGGTTTTGTTTTGTTTTCCTGAAACCGGGCCAGCCTCTTCCCAGCCGTCTTTGTCCAGAAATTCCTGGTAACTGCCTTCAAACACCGAGATATGATCGTTTTTAAATACCACCAGCCGGGTGGCCAGAGAATGCAGAAACATTTCGTTATGGGTCACCAGGATCAGGGTGCCGGCAAAATCCTGCAATGCCGCTGAAAATGCATCGCAGGCCTCAATATCAAGGTGATTGGTGGGTTCATCCAGCAGCAGCAGATTCACAGGGGTCAAAAGAAGTTTTCCCAGCATGACCCGGGATTTTTCCCCGCCTGACAATACGCTGATCTTTTTCAAGGCAGCATCTTTTTCAAACATCATGGCGCCGCATATATTTCTGGCGGCCTGGCGGTCGAAATCCGGATGGGCTTCTATCAGCTCTTCTTCTATGGTATGGCTTTCGTTGAGGGTGAGCACATTGGTCTGTTCAAAATATCCCGGCACAACCCCGGGGTTGAAGGTGACACTGCCGGATGCAGGGGCAAGTCTGCCGGTGAGCAGTTTGACCAGGGTGGTCTTGCCTTTGCCGTTCTGTCCGATGACGGCAATTCTTTCCCCTGGCTGTACCGTCAAAGAAAAATTACGGATCAACGGGTTTTGTGTTTCATAGGCAAAACAAAGTTTTTGGGCATTTAGCATCTGCTTGCCGTTGAAGGGCTGATAATTAAAAGAAAAATCCATATTTTTGAGTTTGGAAAGTTTTTCTTTTGACTGCTGCTTTTCCAGGGTTTTGATTCTGGACTGTACCATGTTTGCCAGCCGTGCTTTGGCCCGGAACCGGGTGACAAAGGTCTCGATTTCTTTTTTCCGCTTTTCCTCATTCAGCCTGGTCTTTTCATACACCTCTTCATCCTGGGTTACCTGGTCATAGTACTTGGCAGTATCCCCTGCTATTTTTCTGATTTTCTGACGGTGAATGCCGGCAATATGGGTGACCACATGGTCCATGAATCCGCGGTCATGGGTAACCAGCAGCACCTCCCTGGGCCAGGAGGTCAGAAACTGGGAGATCCATCGAATGGAGGTGATATCCAGGTAGTTGGTGGGCTCATCCAGAATGAGCAGATCCGGTTCCGACACCAGCACTTTGGCCAGATTCAGCCTGACCTGAAAACCGCCGGAAAAAACAGCAGGATCCCTGTCCATATCCAAAGGGCAAAATCCCAGACCGGCCAGCACTTTTTCCGCTTTCCAATAGTGTTCTTTTTCCTGGTCAGGCAGCCCTGTCATGGCTTCTTCGCGCACCGTGTTTTTTGTAAACACAATTTTCTGGGACAATATGCCCATGCGGTATCCGGCAGCGCAGTTAATCCTGCCATCATCCGGGTGATCATATCCTGCAATTATATTCAGCAGGGTGGTTTTTCCGTGACCGTTTCTGCCCACCAGGCCCACCCGTTCGCCGGGATTTATCTGCAGGCTGGCATCATCAAACAGGGTCTGGTCACCAAACCCCTTACAAATGGAGTCAATTGTCAACATAATACATCTGCTGTAACATGGGTTTTTATCTTTTGTATTTTTGGATAAATAAGATATGATTATAACATCAGCAGAAGAATTTTTAAACATCAGATTTTGCTTGACTTGGAATTTCAATCTTGCAAAGTTACAAGTGATATGCAGTTTCACTATATAATGAAGAGGCAAACATGACCAAATATATCTATGAATTCGGCCCTGAAAATACGGAAGGGGATGCATCCTTAAAAAATCTTCTGGGCGGCAAAGGTGCCAATCTGGCTGAAATGGCGCGTATGGGTCTGCCGGTACCTCCGGGATTTACCATTTCCACGGCATGCTGTAACCATTATTTTGAACTGGGGGGCCGGTTTCCCCCTGACCTTGAGCCGCAGATCATGGCTGCCCTGGCCAATATTGAAAAACAGATGGGACTGGTATTCGGTGATCCTGAATCCCCCCTTCTGGTGTCCTGCCGGTCCGGGGCCAGAAGTTCCATGCCCGGGATGATGGAAACCATTCTCAATGTGGGATTGTGCCCGAAAACCATTCCCGGTCTGATGGAAAAAACCGGGAATGAATGGTTTGTGTATGATGCCTACCGCCGGTTGATCATGATGTACGCAGATGTGGTCATGGAAAAAGCCGAACAGGTGGTGCCTGAAGACGGCATGGGGATACGGCTGAATCTGGAAATGATGATGAACAACCTGAAAAACGACAAAGGATATGACAACGATACCGACATTTCCACCCGGGATATGAAGACTTTATGCGACCGGTTCAAAAAAAAGATACGCCAGTATCTGAAAAAAGATTTTCCCGATGATCCCCATGCACAGCTCATGGGGGCAATAGGGGCGGTTTTCAAGAGCTGGAACGGAAAACGCGCGGTTTCCTACCGGCGCATTGAACATATTCCCGATTCCTGGGGAACAGCGGTGAATGTACAGAGCATGGTGTTCGGCAATATGGGAAAGACCTCTGCCACAGGTGTGGCATTTACCCGCGATCCTGCCACCGGCAGGAATGTTTTTTACGGGGAATGGCTGGTGAACGCCCAGGGCGAAGATGTGGTGGCAGGCAGCCGTACCCCCAACCCCCTGAACACCGACACGAAGAATATGCAGAACCAGCACTTGTCATCCCTGGAAGAGGCCATGCCAAAGCTTTATGACCAGTTGTATGATATCAGAAACAAACTGGAATTCCATTACAAGGATATGCAGGATATTGAGTTCACTATTCAGGAAGGCAGGTTGTACATGCTCCAGTGCCGGGTGGGTAAACGAACAGCTACTGCTGCCCTGAACATGGCAATGGACATGCATGAAGAGGGAATGATCGATGAAAAGACCATGGTTTGCCGTCTGAATCCCAAATCCCTGGATGAAATGCTTCACCCGATAGTGGATCCGGTACAGGAAAAACTTGCCGTAAAGGTGGCTGAAGGTCTGCCGGCCGGACCCGGCGGGGCCTGGGGAAAAATTGTATTTACAGCGGAAGATGCTGTCCAGATGGCCAAAACCGGTGAAAACGTGATCCTGGTCAGAGAAGAAACCAATCCTGAAGATATTGAAGGCATGCGGTCTGCCGCTGCCATACTCACGGCAAGAGGCGGCATGACCAGCCATGCCGCCCTGGTGGCAAGGGGATGGGGAAAATGCTGTATTGTGGGTGCCGGAGCCCTGAAAATCGATGCAAAAACCCGGCAGGTGCAGGCAGGCACCCGGATTTTCAATGAGGGGGATATTTTTACCTTGAACGGCACCCGCGGGATCGTTTATGAGGGCCGGCTTACAATGAAAGATGCCCTGGAAAATCCCAAATTCAAAAAATTCATGGCCATTGCCGACCGCCACCGGACCATGGGGGTGCGCACCAATGCGGATACCCCCGAAGATGCGGCAACCGCCCTGGAATTCGGGGCACAGGGTATCGGACTTTTCCGCACGGAACATATGTTTTACGGGGCTGATTCAGACCGGCCTTTGTTTCTGCTGCGGAAAATGATTTTAAGCAAAACAACAGAAGAACGCCAGGTTGCACTGGATGAGCTGTTTCCCTTTGTGAAAGGGGAAATTTTAAAAACCCTTGCTGTCATGGACAATCTGCCGGTTACCCTGCGCCTGCTGGATCCGCCCCTGCATGAATTTGTCCCCGGCTCGGAACAGAACCAGATGGAAATAGCCAAGGCACTGGGTATAGATATTGAGGAAGTAATCAAGCGGAGCATGCTTCTCAAGGAATCCAACCCCATGATCGGGCACCGGGGGGTACGCCTGGGAATAAGTTTTCCTGAAATTACCAGAATGCAGGTTACAGCCATCTTTGCGGCATCTGCCGATCTGATTAAACAGGGCAGCCATCCTTTGCCGGAAATCATGGTGCCGGTCACCTGTAATGAAAAAGAACTGGCCTTTACCAAGAAAATTGTTGACGACTGCCATAAAAAAGCCCTGGAAACCCATAATCTTGAACAGATACCCTATCTGTTCGGCACCATGATTGAAATTCCCAGGGCTGCATTGATTGCCGACAAAATGGCCAAAGATGCCCAGTTCTTTTCCTTTGGCACCAATGATCTCACCCAGATGACCTTTGGTTTTTCCAGAGATGATATCGGATCTTTTATGAACGACTATATAGACAATGCGATCCTGGACGCAGATCCTTTTGAAACACTTGATCAGGAAGCGGTGGGCAGCCTCATTGAAATCTGTGTGGACCGGGGAAAAAAAACCCGTCCGGACATCAAACTCGGGATCTGCGGTGAACACGGAGGAGATCCCGATTCAGTGGTATTCTGCCACAAGGCAGGTCTTACCTATGTTTCCTGCTCCCCTTACCGGGTGCCCATTGCACGGCTGGCAGCAGCCCAGGCCGCCATCATGAACAGTTAAATCAAGCAGGCCCTCTGCCGGTTTCACCCGGAGGGCCTTAGTTAATATCCAGCCTGTAGCGTGACCAGCCGCAGCGTTCTTTATATGGATAGCGCATCAGTTCGGTGGCAAGAATGGAAAAATTTTCGGGCCGGGTGGTAAAATACATCACTTTTTCCCTGTCCATGACGGTTTTTACTCCCAGTGCCGCATAAAGTGTTTTGGCCGTATCTTCCACAAAACACTGTACCGCCCCTGTGATGATAACCAGATCTGATTCAGTCCGCACCATATACACATCAATCATGGTAATTTCAACGGATTTTCCTTTGAAATAGGAGTCGGGTCCTATGCGCGTAAGCTCACAGGTTATAAAATTTGTAAACCCCCTTTCATACCGGCTGAAATCTTCAGCACCCCGGGAAAATCCCGCACTGAACAGAAACACAATGAAAAACACAATTGTTAATACCAGATATACGGGTGTGAACCCTTTTTGTGTCATGATGGCGCCTGTTCCCTGTCAATGGCAGGGGGTTGTTCAGTGGGCATGTTTTTGATCAGATTCAGAATATTTTTTTGCAGGTTTTTGAGGACCATGGGGAGGAGAACCACAGAACCCGCTCCTGAAAACAGGTTTTGATAGTGCTGCCGGGTTTTGGAATCACGGTACCCTGTTTCCACCATAACAGGAATTTTATGGTCTATTTTCAAAATCTGTTTTACAAAAGTTTCTGTTTCAACACCCGGGGCCTTGTGGTTGGCAATTACCATTTTAAACTTTCCCGGCTGGGTCCTGAACATTTCCAATGCCCGGGCACCGCTTCTGGAGATAATGGCTGTATATCCCAATGTATTGATGACATCGGCAATCAACTGGCTGCGTGTATCATTGGTATCAATTACCAGAATATGCTCGTTTCCCCCTGTAATGGATATTTTTTCACCGGTATCAACTGACTTGAAAAGAGCGGACCAGTTCTCATTGGTAACAGGATGCAGCCGGGTGACATCAATTTCATAGGCACGGGAAGACACAAACAGATCGTTTTCATCATCTGCGACCCGGGCAATGAACTGGTTGTTTTCGGCAATATATTGGCGCAGCCATGTGCGATAGTTCAGATCGTCTCCCTTAAGGATCAGCAGCTTGGGTCCGGCGTGGGTATTCACCTGGATGGAATGATAAATCCGGGGTGTCTGGGAATAGGGTACCTGGGTTTCCTTGTAATTTTCAGCCAGAAATTCAACCATGAAATCCCTGGCAGAACAGGGAGTGGCCGCCAGCACCATGATAAGCAAAAAACCTGTTATATGTTTCATGATACATTCCTTTCAGGTTGCAGCACAAATATACCAGATATCGGCAAAACTCACAACATTCTTGAACCCCATATCATAAGCCAGCATATAAAAAACAAAGCCAGAAAAAAACTTCCCAAAATATTCATCAGCCTTTTTAGATCATTTTTACGTCTGGCCCGGAATTGTGCCAGAATCATACCGAAAATACTGATGGCAAGACCTGAAAAAATAATATATAACAGGTACTGTAAAAAACGCAGGTCCCAGACAGTTCTCAAATCCAGTTGGTAAAACCGGTCAAAAAAAGTTTCAAACTCCGGTTGTGCCCGGTGAAAGACCAGCATGGATACAAAGAGAAATATCCAGGCCAGCAGATGAAGGGCAGTGAATACCCTGGCCCAGATATCTTTTGACTTGCGCCGCTCAAAGGGTTTTTTGCCGGGGGTGATCAGGTAATCTCCTTAAGGGATTTTAGGGGGAACATAATTGTATATATTTATATTATGGTTTTGCCATGAATGAAATAGTTCTTTCCAAAAACCAGTTTCTTGAGCTGAAGAATCTGGTTTATCAGACTTCGGGGATCAATCTGCATGAAGGCAAAAAAGAATTGCTCAAATCCAAACTTGCCAAGCGGATGCGTCTGACCAGAAAAAATTTTGATCAATATCTGGCCTATCTGGCAGCCAATGAACAGGAAGTGGTTGAATTTATAGATACCGTCACCACCAACCATTCGTATTTTTTCCGGGAAAACAACAGTATCGCATACATGGTGCAGCATTTTCAAACCATTGCTGCAAAAAAAAACAAGGTGTTCAAAATATGGTGTGCTGCATGTTCCACAGGAGATGAACCCTATTCCATTGCTATCCAGCTTCTGGAAACCAGCCTTGATTTTTCCATTTTGGCCACAGATATTTCCCATTCGGTGCTGGCTACGGCTGTCAGGGGTATTTACCGCATTGACAAGACCAGAAATATTCCCAACGCCCTTCTGAGACGATACTTTCAACAGGGCTCCGGCAAGTATCAGGGCCATGTCAAAATAAAAAAGCAGGTGCAGGCATATATCAGTTTCCAGCGCTTCAATCTGATTACAGACACACCGCCCGACCATGGGTTTGATGCCGTGGTCTGCAGAAATGTAATGATATACTTTGATCTGCCCACCAGCGAAACAGTGGTGAACAAACTCTACGGGGCGGTGGCGCCCCAGGGCTTTTTTGCCATTGGCAATGCGGAAAGCCTCATGAACCTGACACACAAATTTTCATCCATACCCAAGGTTCCATCATTGTATATTAAGTAGTGATACTTCTTTAACCGGACTTTGATCAATATGGCAGATGGGCATCGACCTTAAAACGTCGGGTGATCATTTCAATGATTTCTTCGGCGCTGTTTTCAATAGGTTTGCTGCTCACATTGATTATGGAATACCCTTTGGCAATATAGTGGCGGTGGGCCATGAGAATTTCCTCTTCAATATCCTTTTTCGAGGAATAAGCCTTCATATCTGATGTCCCAAGACTTTCCTGGCGCATTTTCCGATGGGCCACAAGCTGTTTGGCATTGATGTTCAAGGCAAAAATCCGCCGCCGGTCAACTGCATCCAGTATGGCCGGCATGGGAACACCGGGAACAAAGGGAATATTGGCCACCTTCCATCCCAGCACCGCCATATACATGGACAAAGGGGTCTTGCCGGCCCGGGACAGCCCCAGCAGAATAATTTCCGCCTCATGGAGGGTTTCCGGATTCAGACCGTCATCATGGGCCAGGGCAAAATCGATGGCAGATACCTGCTTGAGATTCACCTGGTGGCGTTCCCGGTAAAGGCCTGGTTTTTCCAGGGGATCCTGGTTTAAAAACGCCTGTATTTTTGAAAGCACCGGGCCCATGAGGTCTATGGTGACAATTTTATATTCCATGCCCTTTCGGGTGAGGTATTTTCGCAGGTTTGTGTTGACAATGGTATGGACGATCAGGCTTTCAATATCCTTGACTTTGTCGATGAGTTCATCCACCTGGACCTCGGAACGGATCTGGGGTACTTTGACAACTGTTATTTTGTTATCGGGAAACTGGATCAGTGTGGACTCCACCAGGTGAAAGGCATTGATGCCCTCTCCGCAGGATGCAATATAAATCATTTGGAAGGCGGAAGGATCAAGGGAGGCAATCATGAATTAATTCCTTTATTGCAGACGGTTTTTGTTTTATAATACCCTTGTTTTACAAGAGGTGTAAATACTATAACCTGAAAGTATAGGAAAAACAAATATGGCGCACCAGGATAAAGGGCATTATGCAGGCAAACATCCGGATCAGAAGACTGATCCGGTCATTGCTGCAAAACTGCAGGATATCGCGGACAAAAACCAGCTAAGCTGCGCATCTGCCCATAAAGCTGCGGCTGAACTGGGAGTTACCCCCAAAGAGATCGGGATTCAGGCAGATCTGATGGAATTGCGCATTGTTAAATGCCAGCTGGGACTTTTCGGCTATGAACCCGAACAAAAACGGATTGATCCGGGCATTGATGTATCAGATGATTTGTGGGCAAGAATTGAAAACCAGAGTACTGACGACCGAATATCCTGCCGTGAAAGCTGGGACATTGCAAAGGAATTCAAGATCAGCCGTTTGGATATGGGATCTGCCTGTGAGAAAATCGGTATCCGTATCAAACCCTGCCAGCTGGGAGCATTTTAAAGAGCGGTCATGGTGGTGGGGTGCGGGCAGATCAGGTTACGGCTGTATGATATCCATTCGTTAAAAGCCAAGCGCAAAATTGTAAAAAGCATTGTTGCAAAAATGCAGAACCGGTTCAAGGCTGCGGTGGCGGAAACCGAATTCAATGACAGCCATGAATGGGCCGGTATCGGGTTTTGTATTGTGGGCAATGACAGTGCCCGGGTGAATTCGCAGGTGGATAAAATATTTAATTTTGTGGATGATATGGGGCTGGCCATGGTTGCAGATACAAATATGGAGATCATTCATCTGTAGCATCCCGGGGTGATGCCAGTTTTTTGCGGGTTTTCTGTTTGCGCCGCAGTTTGAGTCTGCGGATTTTTTTTATGTGTTCCTGCCGGGCCGTATCTGTGCCTGATTGCAGGGCTTCAATCTTTTCAGCCAGGGCCCGCAAAGCCAGAAAACGGTTCAGGTGCAGGGACCGGTGCTTTCCAACTTTTACGGACAGACCGGTTTTTTTGTGGCGGATAAACACTGCGGAAGAAGATTTGTTCACCTTCTGTCCTCCCCTGCCCGACGCTTTGATGAATTTTTCTTCCAGATCTTTTTTTTGAATACCCAGATCAGCCAGCTTCTGTTCCAACGCAGCCAGTTTTTTTTCATTGGGTCCCATGCTATTGTCCTTATTGGCCGGCTTTCATCCAGGTATTCTTCCAGAACATGCGTGTCAGTCCACAAGCTTGCCCAATTGTCTGAGCACCGGATCAAAATGCTGGTGGACTGTCTGATACACTGTCCGGTTCAAGGTGTCATAAAACCGGTGATTGTCCATATCCGGTGTAAATTCATCACCGTAGACAACCATTTTTCTCACCGCATCCTCATAGGAGTCAAAGGCCTTCATTGCCATGCCCGCATTAATGGCACACCCCACAGATGCCGAGCTTTTCATTTGATTTCTGCGCACCGGTATGCCGAAGACATCTGCAAAGATCTGCATGAACACATCGGCATTGGAGCCCCCGCCGGAAATCACCAGGTGTGTAAAAGGAATGTTCAGCTCTTGCGCCATGGGATCCATGTGATTTTTCATGGTAAGGGCAATGCCCTCTAAAATAGACCGGTAGATGTGGGACCGGGTGTGGCGGCCGTCAAAGCCGAACATCACCCCTTTTCTGAACACCGCATCCACCGGAGGGGCCCAGTCATGCACAGTGAGCAGGCCTTCGCACCCGGGTGGGACCCCGGCTGCCTCCCGGTTGAACATCTCTTCCACAGATACCCCTTTTTTTTTGGCCTCGGTTGTTACACCGGTGCCGAACTGGTCGCAGAACCAGCTCACCGTCCACATGCCCCGGCGCACCCCCATGCATTCATAGATGTATTCAAAGGGTATGGAAGCGGGAAAAGGCCAGAAATGTGCGGCATCTTTTTTATTTTCATGGCCATGTGCCATGGCACCGATATAGGTGCCTAAAGATACAAGGCCCACCCCCGGATCAAGGGACCCTGCCCCCAGGGCTTCCACTGCCTTGTCATGGGCTGTGGCCACTACGGGCAGTCCTTTGGGAAGACCGGTCAGATCAGCTGCCCGGCCGGTAACATGTCCCAGAATCTCCCCTGGTTTGACCACATCAAACACCATATCCCGGGTCAGGTTGCACCTGCTGAAATCTGTATCATCTGCACTCCAGTCCCAGGCATCCTGGTCCATGGGCCAGTGCCCAAGATAATTGGCGCAGGTATCTGTAAAATTACCTGTCAACCGGTGGGTAATGTATCCGGAAGAGGTGGTGACATAGCGGACATCCCCGTATGACGGGTGGTATGTATAAGGGGTGTTCATACGTTTGTCCATCCAGGAAATAACCGGATGGGCCAGTTCTCCGTTTTCTTTGAGCAAAGACAGGCAGCATCGGATAACACACAGCCCCAGGGCCAGAATCTGATCCGGATGCCTGCCCATCTGGTTTTCAAACCGGTGCATGGCTTTTTTCAGGGCTTTTTTCAGGGCTTCCCAGAGATCATCATCAGGGTGTTCCGCCAGAAGCGGTGCCGGGATCACCATTTTTTGCAAAGCATGGCCTGCTTCACACACAATGTTGCCATTCAGATCAAATATCACCACCTTGGCACTCTGGGTGCCCACATCCACGCCCATCACATATGCATCATCCATCATTTATTTTCCATAAAACGGTTTTCAGGTTTTTTATTTTTTTTCCGGGAGTTTACCGGGGTTCCACAGGTTTTCGGGATCCAGGATCTGTTTGAGGCGCATCTGCCACTTCAGATAGGCCGGCAAAGGGCCCCTGCCAAACAGATCTTTTTTCCTGAGGCCTATGCCATGTTCGCCTGCCACGGTTCCCCCCTTTTTGTGCACCTGGTCAGCCCAGTGTCTGATGAGCTGTTCTCCTGCGGCAAAGGATGCTGCATCTTCGGGAAGCAGGTTCACATGCAGGTGATTGTCCCCTGCATGGCCGAAAATTGCACCTTTCAGTCCGGCTGCTGCCATATCATTTTTGTACATATGGATAAGATCCGTCAGAGAAATATGGGGTATGACCATGTCCGTTCCCAGTTTGGTGATCTGTGCATCAGACTGTCTGGCCATGTCCACCAGGTGGTTCACCGCTTTTGGCGCGGCCTTTCTGAACAACCGTATCCGGGGCAGATCAACGCTGGAACAAAAGGCCCAGGTGTTGTCAGGGTCACACCCGAAACTTTCTGCCCTGTCCATAAGGGACTGGGCAGCATCTTCCACTGCATCTTCTCTGGTGCCGTGAATTTCCAGATACACCGCCCCTGTAAACTGCGGATCCACCTCCGGCAGGGCCTTGAGCCGGGAATTGCTCTGTTTCAGGGTCTGAATGGCATCCATGGTCCTACGGTCCATGATTTCCATGGCCGCTATCCAGGCACTGTCAGAAGAAGGTTTGCTCATCCGGATGGCTTCAATGAACCCTGCTGCCTGATCCAGGGAATTGAAAAAAAAGGTGATACCCCACATCTGGGGCGGCAGGGGCAAAAGTACCAGGGTTAATTCACAGATGACACCCAGACGTCCTTCGCTGCCGATAAAAAGATCCACCAGATCCGGGGGACTGTTTTCAGAAGACAACAGGTTTCTGCCGGCCGGTTTCTGCCAGGACAAAGGCAGCCTGCCCTGACATGCCCGGTACCGACCTCTGGTAATATCACATATCTGTCCCCATGGGTCCACCACTTTTACGGCCTGGATATATCTGCCTGTGGCACCGTAATAACGGGCGCAGATCCCCCGGGCATTGGTGGCGGCCATCCCTCCCACAGAAGCGGTGTCTTCCGTGGGATCAGGCGGCCAGAACCAGGGGGTATCCTTTTGAAAACGATCGAGCACTGCCAGAGACCGGGCATCCCAGCCTGCGGTATCAAACCGCCGGGCAGCCACCTGTTGGTTGAGGTCAGCCAGGGTCAGCCCCGGCTGTGCCTGCAGGCAGTACCGGCCTTTGTCATCTGTGTGCATGCCCGTAACTTTGTTCATGGCAGAGACATTGAGCACATGGCCTGTAACAGGTACTGCACCGCCGACAATGCCGGTGCGGCTTGCCTGTACCGTAACAGGCACCTGTTTTTGGTACAGGCAGGTGACAATTTTTTGCACATCAGATATACAGGCTGGAAATGAAATGCTCTGGGCACTGCCCCGGGTGCGGGATTCATCATGCAGGTAATCTGTATGACGGGATCCAAACGGTTGTATCAGATCAGCCATTTTTTTTTCTCTCCCTTATCAGAAGGTCAAGCGCCGAAAGTACCGCAGCCAGGTCATCCACAATACCCACATCCGCTTTTTTGAAAACAGGGGCATCAGGATCGGTGTTGATGGCCACGATAAATTGTGCGTTCTTGATGCCTGCGCTGAAGACCCCTGTGCCGGACACACCCGCCACTATGCACAGGGCCGGAGATACCACTGCACCGGACACCCCGATGAGCCGGTCCATGGGCAGCCAGCCGTTCATGACAACCGGCCGGCTGGCTGCGATTTCAGCATCCAGGCTGCCGGCCACCGGCATGATCCTGTCCAGTTTTTTTTTGGTTGAGATACCGTTTCCCAGCACAAGGATCCGGGCTGCACCTTCAAGCACGGATACCTGCGCTTCACCATTGGATAAGGATTCAACTGATTTCAACCACCCGGGTTGTGCAAAACCGTCACAGGGCACATCAGTCACCGGACACCCGGGGGCAACCGATTTCAGCAGGGATCCGGCTGTTCTGGCAGCTGACAGGCACCAGGGTTTTTTGTCTAAAAGAAACTGTGCCTGCATATGGCTGCCATAGACAGAGCGCCCTGCAACAAGTGAGGTTTTGTCCTGTAGTGTGCAGGTTTCAACCTGGCTGCAGAAACTGCCTTTCAGGCGGTATCCCATGCGGACAGCCAGGGTTTGTGAAAGGGTGGCGCTTCCAAAAAAATACAGGTCTTTGGGAAATTTTTGGACGGTCCGGGACAGCATATCCAGCAGCTGTTCCGGTAAAAAAGGGGCCCTGGTTTTCATTAAATAAATATGTGACAGAGGAACATCCCATTGGGGAACAGAACCAGGGGGCCGGCCTGTGTGAATCAGCCACAGATCCAGTGCTGATATCCCATCTGCCAGTGCTGATACCAGTCCTGCCATATCCGCTGCCTGCCGGGCAATATGCGGTGCATCTCCCACAAGTACAATGGCAGCTTTCATGTCAGAAACCGCGGCTTAATGTATTTTTCAAAAAGCTGGTGCGCTTTTTTTTCAGGGGTGCCGGTTTCAATAAAGGTACAGTTCCTGTCGGTTTCACAGGGTTCCAGCCGGACCAGGGGCGGATCCATTTCAGCCAGGTGTCCCGGGTCCAGGTGCAGATCTGCCAGGGAGCACACCTGAACGGTTTTTTTTCTGGCTGCCATTTTCTGTTTCAGGGTGGGCACCCGCAAAAAGGAATTGTCCGGGGCATTGCCCAGCACCAGGACCAGGGGCAGGGCCGCAGTGTGAACCAGGTTTGCGCCGTCTGAACAGGACCATACAGTCAGATACCCGGATCTGTCCCATGCCAGCCGGGTCACATCTGCAATACATGGCCACCCCAGGCGTTCTGCAACCAGCGGTCCGGTCTGGCAATTGTCTCCCTCCCCTGCCCTGGGTCCCAGGATTACCAGATCCTGATCCAAGGATCTGGATACATGGGCGGCAATAATGCTGGAAACAGCCTTTGGGGAAAACCGCAGGTCCATATCCGCTGCAATGCGCACCGCCCTGTCATATCCCACCGCATACAAATGGCGCAGAAACAGATCCGCCCCGGCATCATCAATGGTCAGGGCGGTGCGCTCCCAGGCATTGTCTTTGCCTGCATCAGAACCGCCCAGAGCCAAAGCTGTCTCAAGGGCACTTTCCTCATAGCAGTTGAACACCTGTCTGGCAAATCCCAGGTCCACCCGGTTTTTTTCATCAGGCTGCCAGTCTGCGGCAGATACCATGCCGTAATCAGGCATTATCTTGAAACAAACCGTGAGTTTCATTCTTCTATGGGAAAGATGGTACCCTTGTTCATGATGCCGTTGGGATCAAACACATCCTTGAGGGATTTCATGATATAATAGGCACTGCCGTGTTCTTGTTTTGTCCAGGGGGTGCGGTATTTGCCGATGCCGTGGTGGTGCACCATGGAGCCCCCGGCTTTGAGGGTTTCTTCAACAATGATGGCATTCAGGGGAATGTGATATTTTTCAAGCTCTTCTTCCGGTTTGCAGTCTTTCATGTTGTAGTCATACACAAAATACATATTGGTGCCGGTCTGGTAACTGTGTGAGGAGTGGCCACCGAGCATGGTCAGATCATCCACATGGGCAAATTCATTTCTGATTCTGTCCAGGGCGTTTTCATAAATGGCATGAATGTTGCCCCAGTTTCCGGAAACCTCTGTGGTAAAACCGGTGTTCAGGGTTTTGCGGATCAGCTCCTTTTCTTCCACCAGCTTTTCCGGTCCCCAGTTGAGATGATTGAACCA
>JAABRW010000114.1 GCA_011390695.1 Desulfotignum sp. | reverse complement strand
CGGTTAAGGGAATCCGGGAAGGCTTTGTGGACGGGATTCGTATTATTGAAATTTCCTTGCCATACTCAAATTACGACTCTCTTTTTACACGCAGTATAATTTTTTTAAGATATTCCCTGAAAAGTGTAAAAATTGCTTTGTGCAAAGATTATGATATTGTTTTTGCAACATCTACCCCTTTAACTGCTGCTATTCCAGGTATTATCACCAAGTTGTTTAAGCCCTGGAAAAAATTTGTTTTCGAGGTACGCGATCTTTGGCCTGAATTGCCGAAAGCCATGGGCGTTGTTACCAATCCCATTGTTCTTTTGGCGATGTCTCTTCTTGAAAAATCAGCCTATTTCACCATGGATGGCGGCATAGGCCTTTCCCCTGGTATTAAGATGGGCATGGAAAAAAGAACCCCGGGAAATAAAACTGTAATCATGATACCCAATGGGTGTGATGTCGCATTATTCAAGCCTTCCAATGATGCGACAAAAGCGGAAAAAATCAAACTTCGGGCAAAGGATAGACGGTTCAAACCCGGCAGTTTTGTGGCCGTATATACAGGTGCGCATGGAATGGCCAACGGGTTGGATGCTGTTCTCAATGCAGCCAGAGTGATGAAAAACAGGAAAATTACCCATATTAAGTTTTTGTTTATTGGTGATGGAAAACTGAAGCCGCAGCTGTTAGAAAAAAAGCACAGAGAATCATTATCAAATTGTATTTTTTTTGATCCAATACCCAAAAAAGATTTGATCGGGCTGATGGGAGAAGTTGACCTGGGGCTGATGATTCTTAATAACATTCCAGCATTTTATTACGGTACATCGCCAAATAAATTTTTTGATTACATTGCTATGGGATTACCGGTTTTTATTAATTATCCAGGGTGGCTTGCAGAGATGATAACTGAAAACAATCTTGGGACGGCTGTGTTACCTGATGACCCTGAAGCATTTGCTGATGAGTTGTATAACATGTCAATGGATAGACATCATCTACAGAAGATGGGAGAAAATGCCAGGACTTTTGCTGAAAAAAAATTTAATAGAAGCCAACTGGCAAATAGCTTTGTTGACTATTTAGAAAGGTTTAACAATGGTTCTATTTTATAGCTTCAGTCATGATAATTTTTACCTGGTCAATCACATACCCAATGGATGCCGGGGTCAGCGTCGGGTGCACCATGAACATGACAGAAGATTCCCCCAGTCGGCGTGCAACCGGCAGATAATACGCTTTTCCGCTGCTGTCCTTTACCCCACCCTGTATCCGGCAGTTGCCTTTTGCAAACACTTTTTCCCTGTAGATTTCCGGACAGATCCCTGTATTGCACGGCACACCTGCATTATTTAATGCTTCAATAACCACATCCCGGGTCCACGCACTTTTTAATGCATCCTGTTCAACAAACACATAATATTTGTAATAGGAATGATAATACGCAGGTCCGGGTACGGTAGTCCGCAGCCCCGGAATATCTGCAAAGGCGCGGTTCAGCAGATCTGCATTTGCCCGTCTTTTTTTAACCCATCCATCCAGTTTTTTGAGCTGCACACAGCCCATGGCCGCCTGCATTTCCGTCATCCTGGCATTGGTCCCAAAGCTGTTAACCAGCCACCTGAATCCGGGATCATGATCCACACAAAATGCTTTATCATAATCTTTTCCATGGTCCTTGAAACTCCAGACTTTTTTCCAGATATCGGTGGTATTTGTCACCAGCATGCCGCCTTCACCCCCGGTGCTCATGATTTTGTCCTGGCAGAAGGAAAAGATGGCACAGTCCCCGAAACTGCCGGCCTTTTTTCCTTCAAATTCTGCCCCGTGGGCCTGGGCACAATCCTCAATTAAAAAAATTTTGTTCTGCCTGCAGAAGGAGATGATATTTTTCAGGTCACAGGGCCAGCCCCCCAGATTCACGGCGATCACCGCCTTTGTCTTCGGGGTGACAGCCTTTGCGATGGTATCAAGGGTGATGTTCTGGCTCAACGGGTCCACATCCACAAAAACCGGCACCGCCCCGTGCAATGCTGCACAGGAGGCAGAGGCAACAAATGACCGGGGGGTAACGATCACCTCATCATCTTTTCCAATATTTAAGGCAGCCAGGGCCATATCAAGTGCCAGGCTGCCGTTGGCCAAGGCGACGGCATGGGCAGTTCCGATATACCGTGCAAATGCATTTTCAAATGCCGTAACCGCCCTGCCTGTCCACTGGTTCACCTTTCCTGATTTCAACACATCCACTGCCGCCTGGATCTCATCCTTTGCGAAAAACGGCCAGGGTGCAAATTCCATATTATCCCTCCAAGACCCTGATGATTTCAACCGGAACACCAAAGGCTACCACATTATCTGGTATGTCTTTGTTCACAAAGCTGTGGGCCCCGACAATTGCATTCTCTCCAATGGTAACCCCCGGCATTATCGTGGTATGGCTGCCGATGCGGCAATTTTTTTTCAATACCACCCTCCCTTTTTTTTGGTCTATGGTGGAAACGGAATACACCGAACAATGCGATCCCACCTGGACAAAATCCGCAATCTCCACTCCTTCTTTGGCATTGATATAGACAAAGGCACCGATATCGGTTTTATATCCCAGGGAAAATCCGGCTGTTCCCTGAACAATCCAGTGGTATTTTGTGGGCAGACCCTCGATAATTTCCGGATATTCCCATTTCACAAACCTGTCACTCATCTTTTGTGTTCCCCAAAAATTCTGCGGCAGTCACATGTCCCTTCTGGTGTATGCCGGCCTGCCGGTACACCTGGACAAGGGTCATCAGCATAATTTTCATGTCAAGCAAAAAATCATGGCGGTCAACATACCACACATCCAGTTTGAATTTTTTCTCCCAGGAGACCGCATTTCTGCCGTTCACCTGAGCCCATCCCGTGATTCCCGGCAGAACTTCATGCCGCCTGGCCTGCTGCCTGTCATACCGTTCCAGATACTGCATCAGCAGCGGCCTGGGCCCCACCAGGCTCATATCTCCTTTTAATACATTTACCAGCTCCGGCAGTTCATCCAGGCTGGATCTGCGCAGCAGGGCGCTGAACCGGGTAAACCGCTGCGTATCCGGCAGAAGTCTGCCGGTGTCATCCGTGTCATTGGTCAAAGACCGGAATTTGTACATCATAAACGGCCTGCCTTTGAATCCCGGCCGCATCTGCTTGAAAATCACCGGAGATCCCAGTTTCCGCCGCACCAGCACGGCAATCAGCGCAAACACCGGCAGCAGGACAGCAACCAGTACCAGTGCAATTGAAAAATCAACCAGCCGTTTCATGGTATTCCGGTACAATCTGGCGCAACCCCTTTCTTACCCCATCCGGGTCTCTTTTTTCTGCTGCGTTTTTCAAATCTTCCAGCCTGGCCGTAAGAAGGCGTACATCCCCGGTATGGCTGTTCAACACCCTGATTTTTTTGTGGTTTGTGGGGATGACCCCTTCCTGGTCAGTCATCAGTTCTTCGTACAGTTTTTCCCCGGGCCGCAGACCGGTGTAGACAATTTTGATATCCCTATCCGGCTCAAACCCTGAAAACCGGATCAGGTCCCTTGCCATGGTATCGATTTTCACCGGTTCCCCCATTTCAAGGATAAAAATTTCCCCGCCCTTACCCATGGCCCCGGCCTGGAGGATCAGCTGGCAGGCCTCAGGGATCAGCATGAAATATCGTATAATGTCCGGATGGGTAACCGTAACCGGCCCCCCTTCCCGAATCTGTTTTTTAAACAAAGGGATCACGCTGCCCACACTGCCGATGACATTGCCGAACCGCACCGTCATAAACCGTGTGGATGAGATGGCTGCACCATCTGTTTTCTGGACTAGCAGTTCTGCAACACGCTTGCTTGCTCCCATAACATTTGCGGGATTCACCGCTTTGTCGGTGGACACAAATACAAACCTGTCACATCCGAAATCCCGGGCTGCAGCCACAAGGTTTTGTGTGCCGCAGATATTGTTTTCAACCGCTTTCCAGGGATGGTTCTCAAGCATGGGAACATGCTTGTAAGCTGCTGCATGAAACACAATTTCCGGACTATATCGACCGAATATGGCTGCCAGTTCCGCTTTATCCCGGATATCTGCCAGTACCGGCACCACATCCACCTGTGTAAAATTTCTCCTCAATTCAAGGTCAATCTCGTACAATGGGCTTTCCGCCCTTTCCAGCAGAATAATCTTTTTTGGGGAAAACCGGCATATCTGCCGGCACAAACCGGTACCGATGGAGCCCCCTGCCCCTGTAACCAGCACACATTTTTTGCCCAGATAGCCGCCGATCTCTTTTTTGTCCAGCCGCACCGGTTCTCTTCCCAGAAGGTCCTTGTACTCCACATCCCTTATGGCGTTGATAGTGATCCTGCCGTCAATCAGCTCTCCCATATCAGGAATGATTTTAAAGTCAACGTCCACACTTTTGCACAGATCCACAATATGCCGCATCCGTTCCGAGGTGGCAGAAGGAATGGCAATGATAATGTCCTCTATTGCCATACTGGTGACAACCGTTTCAAGCGCGTCAATGGTATTCAGCACTGGAACACCGTGAATTTTCCTGCCGATCTTGGCGGTATCATCATCCAGAAATCCCCTCACATGAGACTGGACAGAAGGGTTTTCCCGGAACTGCCGGCAGATTTTTTCCCCGCAGTCTCCGGCCCCGATAATCAGCATTTGTCTGCCTTTTTGTGTTTTTTTCCCAAATATAGACAAAAGCTTGCCCACCAGATCCTGTACACGGAAGGTTTCTGTGAAATTCTCAAAACACAGCCGGATAAACACCCGCAGGCCCATGACCAGCATGATGGTCAGACACCAGTCAATGATGAATACCGATCTGGACACCATTTCAAATCTGTTTTTATACAGAACAAACACAATCAGGCCAAGACTGGCAATGGTTGATGCCTTGATGATATTCATCAGATCATTGATGCTTGTATACCGCCACATGCCTTTGTACATATCAAAAAAATAAAAACAGACAAGCTTTCCAGCCAATACAAAACCAAGTAGATTCCAGAATTTTTTCATGGCCCACACAGGCACATCAAAATCAAATCGGATCACATGGGCCAGATAAAAGGATACCCATAAAAGGACAGCATCAAGCAACAGTGTCACTATCAGATTTCTGGTAAATTTAATTCTCATCATCAACAAATTTTCTGCGGATAATAATGGAAACCATGGCAAATATCAGGCCGTAAAGAAAATATGTGCCCAATACCCCCCCCCATCCCTTTGGCTGGACAGCGATCACAGACACCCCAATGGCCAGCTGCACCATGCCGTATCCCAGCGAAACTTTCCAGTGCCCGATGCCGGCCTCGTTTACCAGTATCTGGTAGATATGCTTGCGGTGGGGCTCTATCAAAGAATCTTTGTGTTTTATTCTGACAACCATGGTAAATAGTTCATCGAAATAAAACGGTGCCAGAAACCCGACCATGACCATAAAATCTGACAGATTCCGTGATAAAAACACAACGAGACAGGCAAAGACAAATCCCAGAAGAATGCTGCCCACATCCCCTAAAAAAACCTTTGCCCTGGGGATATTAAAACACAGGAATCCCAGACATGAAAACGCCAGGGAAAGGCCCAGGTAAACAACGGCCTGGTCCAGGCCTGAAAACCAAGCATAAAAAGCTGTCAGTGAAAACGCAAGAAACCCTGTAATGCCGGCAATACCGTCTATACCGTCCATGAAATTGTAAAAGTTTGCCGTCCCAACTATAAAAACAAGAACCGGCAGCCAGGCAACATAGGTCAGGGCATCCGCCTGTTTCCAGAATAAGAAAAAAACCAGAAAAAACAGGCTGCACCCAAAATGGATCACCAGCCGCTGTGACACAGGCAGAATATATTTGTCCGCACCCCAGAAACTGGCCAGAGATATCACCAGGGCCGGCATCCATATGAACACAGGGATTTTCAATATCAAACTTGCAAAAACAAGGGCGACCAGGATACCGAACCCACCGCCCTTTGGAATGTTATTATGATGGGAGCTTCTTTTGCTGGGCCTGTCAATGACACCGATCATGGCACCGTATTTCATGATAACCCATGATCCTGTCATCCCAGATAAAAAGCTTAACAAAACAATGAACATGGATTATACCTGCGCCTTTTTCTTTCCAGCGTGTCTGCGGTCTGCCAGGCACCATTGTACAGTCGCCATAATATCCTGGTCCACCGTCACCCGTGGTTTCCATGCCATTAGAGTCTGTAACCTGGAAGCATCCACCTGGTCGACATCCTTCAAGCAGGGAGACCACAAAGTATTTTTATCCACATGGTCCACAAAACAGGGCGCGCAGTCTCCAAAAACCGTTATCAACCGGTTTTTGTGCGCTTTTCTGAATGCACAGGTCAAATTGTATTTTCGGACCAAAAGTTCCTGGTACAGGGCTTTTCCCACAAATCCGGTGGCACCGGTGAGCAGTACTTTCATTTACATACAATCCCGGATTTTGCTCCATTTTTTTGAAACAGTTTTAATAATTTTGGATATGTGTAATAAACTTCACCGCCAATGTCAATGTCATCTGGTATCCCGGCAGCACAATTCCGGACAGTATTGGTGCAAACAGTGCTGATCAAAACAGGCATAAACGACCTGCTGCCGCAGGCTGTTAAAGGCGGGAAAATGCTAAAGAAAGGGCACTGGTATCCGGCACAAAAGATCTGGCACAATGAAACCGGTTGTGATATAAGTCTGTGGAAACAAAAAATACGTATTGTAACTTACCACTTCGCCATTTCAGGGACTGACAAACAATGATGATGAACAACAAAGGGTTTTCTTTTATAGAGTTGATGGTGGTGGTGATCATCCTGGGCATTCTGGCCGGAATGATCGTGCCCAGGTATATGGGAAGAACCGATGAGGCAAAAGTGATCAAGGCAAAAGTAGATATCGCCGCCATTGAGACCAGTTTGAAAATGTATCATCTGGACAATGGATTTTACCCCACCACTGAACAGGGCCTGGCAGCCCTCATTGAAAAACCCACCACAGATCCGGTGCCGCCCAAATGGAATGAAAACGGATACCTGGACAAACGCAAACTGCCCAAAGACCCCTGGGAAAGAGAATACCTTTATCTTTGTCCGGGCGTTAACGGGGATTACGATATACTGTCATATGGTGCAGACGGTGTTCCGGGCGGGGAAGGAAAAAACCAGGATATCAAAAGCTGGGAACTTGGGTGATCTTCAAAAAACCATACGGGTTTACCCTTGTAGAGGTCATTGTAGTTATCACCATTATTGCAACCCTTATGGCTTTTTCCATACCGGTATTCAAAGGTGCCGGCTTTTTTAAAACCGGAATCCAGGGGGTCAGCGACCTGGCCGGATTGATCACCTCCCTCAAATACAAAGCAATGCAGAAAAACCATGATTTTTTTTTACACATTGACATGGCATCTGATCGTGTCTGGATAACCGATACATCCATGGACGACCCTGCACGGGAAAACGCCAGGGCTCATGCATTTGAACTTGCCGGAAACCTGCGCATCTCTGAAGTAGCATTTGCCCGGCCGACCCAGGAAATTCGGGAAGACAGGTCGGTTCAGACCATCCGGTTCAGCAGGCACGGGTATTCAGACCTGGTCATCCTGCAGCTGGACGGGGCTGACACCCCTGTGTCCATGAAAATCGAACCGTTTCTCATGGATGTTGAAACTGTTTTTGACCATGTTTCATTTGATGACTGCACATAGTAGATCTTCCATACACCATAACCGCGGATTCACCCTTCTGGAGGTCCTGGTGGCCATGGTATTGCTGGCCATGGTACTTGTGACCCTGCTGCAGCTGCATGCCGGCACAATACATTTGGCCGGAGCCGGCAAATTCAAGGGTATGATTCCGTTGCTGGCAGGCCGGCAACTGGCTTTTCTGACCGCTTCCCAGGACCCGCCTTACGACCGGTCAGGTGATTTCGGACCGGGTTATGAAGGACTTGAATGGACCTGTACCTTTGAAGATTCTGCATTTGAAGAGCCGCTCACCCTGTCGGAACAGCAGTCTGCCAGATTGAAAAAAATCCAGTTTGACATATACTCCCCTAAAACCGGCAGGTCCCATACCATTATCACTTGGCGGTATCTGGTTGAAACCGATGACTGATCCCGAAAAAAACGGATTCACGCTGCTGGAAATCCTGGTGGCCATGGTCATTTTCTCCATCACACTGACCACACTGTACGCTACTTTCAGGTCCTTTTTGACATCAGCGGATCTGGTGACACACGATATACGCAGACAGGAACAATTCCGCCTGGGCTTACAGGCCATGAGAGCAGACCTGGAAATGATCATCCTCCCCCGGCCCCCCCGGTACCACCCGCCCGGTTTTAATGAAGATCCGGATATTTTCCGGTTTGCGGCTGCAGAAACCAATGTCGGCGGCAGTTTTTTTTCACAATTGCAGTTTGCCAGTCTCAACCATCTGGAAACGGGCCCCGGTGCAATTCCGGGAGCAGCCAGGATTCACTATTATGTACACCGCAACGGGAACCGTTTTGATCTGCACCGGTCAGACAGAACCTTTGTTTCCGAAAACGGGCCAGATCCCTGCACGGATCCGGTTCTGGTAAAAGATATCCACACCTTTTCTCTCACCTTCACAGACAGCCGGGGAACTGAACACAACACCTGGGATTCAGATGCAGACACATTTGAATTCACCATACCCACCCAGGTCATAATTGCCATACAGACCGCAGGCCAAGATGATGCCGGGCACAAAATCAGAACAGCCTTTTTTCTGCCGGTATCCAGAAAGGTGGAAAAATGAAATGCAACCGGAACGGCATGGCGCTTCTTGTGGTTCTGGGCGTAATTTCCGTGCTTCTGGCAACCGGACTGCACCTTGCCAGGCTCACCAATAAATCAGTCATCGCTGCAGGGCATCAGACCGACCGGTTTACTGCCCGGGAAATGGCATTGTCCGCAATCCACCTGGCCATGGCTCTTCTGGCTGATGATGCTGAAAAAACAGACATTGATTCCATCCAGGAAGACTGGGCTGATCCTGAGATACTTTCTCAAATCACAGCACAGCTGGGTTATACCCGGGGCCGGATATCCCTTGAAATCACTGATGAACTGGGAAAAATACAGGCAAATGCACTGTTGCAGCAGTTTCCCGGCCATACAGAGAACCGGGACCAGGTAAGGTTATGGGAAAATTTTCTGGATCTTCACATCTTAGAAGACCAATCCAGGGATCTTCAGGCCACGGCTGCTGTTATCAATGCCCTCAAAGACTGGCTGGATTCAGAAGATGATGGTGCCGTGTCCGGGCTGTCAGGTGCTGAATCCGCATATTATGCAGGACTTTCACCACCTTATGCCTGTGCAGACGGGGTGTTGCACCATGTTTCCGAACTGCTGCTTGTAAAAGGTTTGAATCTGGGTCTTTTTGCTTCCATTACAGATAGTCAAGGGCCTGATAATCCGGAGAACTCTTTGGAAAAAACCCCTGCAGCATTGGGGGAGATCTTCACTGTTTACGGAATTTCAGACCTGCATGCTGATGGAACAACATACCGCTACCCGGGCCGGATAAATATTAACACCGCCGGCATCAGGGTCCTTGCGGCACTGCTTCCCCGGGGAATGGATGGGTTTGCCCAGGATATGCTTGACTATCGTACACAAAAATCAGAAGATGGCAAAATGTTTATAAACCTGCTTGACAAAGGATGGTATAACCGGGTTATAGATTTATCAGCAAAAGAAAGGGAAATTTTTGACCGCATGATCCGATATGACAGCAATATATTCAAAGTATCATCAACGGTGCAGCTGAACCAGGCCCGGATCACCCTGTCCGCCTATATAAAGCGGGAGCGGCAAAAAAAGACCAACCAATGGATCTGCCGCATCATCCAGATGGAAAGGAACTGACCTGTGTCCGGCCGGCATCTGCTGCTGGATATCAATGCCCATGGCATTGGTGCCGCAATATTTGAACGCAGGGTTTCAAAAACAAGGCAAAAAGACAATACCTTTGTGTCTTATGAAACACTGCCCGATCCCAGGGAAGATCCATCCCTGTTCAAAACGGCCCTGACCGCCATTGCAGCCCGAATCGACCTGGCTGCATGCTCTGAAGCAGTGGTATTCATCTCTTCTCAGGAGGTGTGTTTCCGCAATATCAGCCTGCCCTTTTCCAGCCCGGATAAAATTTCTCAGGTGCTGCCCTTTGAACTTTCTTCCTATCTGCCAGGGGACACCTATGTATCGGATTTTCTGCTACAGGATCTGCGTTTTGTCCAGGACCAGCATCTTCTTCTGACCGCTTCGCTGCCCCTGGCAACAGCCGAAGACATTACCGGGGGTCTGCAAACATATAAGATCAGGCCCAGGGTAATCACCCCGAAAGGATATGCCCTGGCTGTATCTTACATGAAAACTTGCAGAACAAAAACAGACCACATCTTTATTCACCTGGACCAAAGCCACATCACCTGCACCCTGGTTGCCGCATCAAAACCCGTCATGGTGAGAACATTGGCAGCATCGGACAAAATCGGCGATGCTGTCGGGGAAACCGTTTTCCGCATGATCACAGGATTCAGGCATAGGTCCGGCCGGGATACCCGGTTTGATGTTCTGATGGCAACGGAAACCGGGTCTCCTGATCCGGACCAGGTGATACAATCACTCAGACAGGTGATGGCGCAGCATGCATTTTTCCATACTGACACCGTTGCACCCGTTGATATAAACACCGAATCCATATCTGAAATATTGTTTAACAAACCCGGGTCGGTGTTGAATTTTTCTAAAAGACCTTATGGTCCGGGCGCTTTTTTCAACAAATTCAAGGCGGAACTCCTTGCAACAGCAGTGATGGCCGTGATAATTTTCACCCTCTTTATTTTCAGCCTGTACCAGAACATCTTTAGTCTGGAAAAACGAATTTCCCATGTACGCGCAGCAGGTACTGCCATTTATAAAAAAAGCTTTCCACAGGAAGAGGTCCTGCCGGGATATTCCCCGCTTCTGCTTATGCAGGCCCGGGTGAAACAGATACTGCAGCACAAAGGCGGCACCTTAGAGTCCCGGGATATGGCCAACACACCGGATATGTTGGCCATCGATGTGCTGTACGAGTTGTCGGCCCGTATCCCGGCAGATATGAACACACAATTGTCACGCCTTTTGTTCAACCATGGCCAGGTAACCATTACCGGAACAACTGACAGCTTCAATACCGTAGACAGACTCAAAAGTGCCCTGGAAAAATCAGCCATATTTAAAACCGTCACCATCAACACGGCTGATGCCGGTAAAACAGGCGGCCGGGTTATCTTTCAATTTAATATTCATATGTGACCCGCCCATGATGCATTTGTCAACCAGAGAAAAAAATACCATTGCCCTGGGGAGTGTCCTGGTGATTATATTTTTGGTCGTGCAGTTCATCTATCTTCCCCTGGTGGACCATAAAAAAGACCTGATACGGATTTTCAAAATTGAACAGGATGCGGTCAGACAAATGGCCCTGCTGCATGAACAATTGCAGGACCTCACCCAAAATCCGGATGTGGACCAGAAAATTCTGGCCGCCAGACCACCAGGTTTTACCCTTTTTTCTTTTCTGGACAGCCAGGCTGAAAAAAGCGGGGTCAAAAAAAATATTGATTATATGAGACCCTTTTCCCAGGATATGGATGATGGCCCCTACATTATTTCAAAGGTGCGTCTCAAGCTTACAAACCTGTATTTAAAAGACTTTATTGATTTTATCCAGATGGTGGAAACATCTGGTAACGGCGTATATGTCATCTCCCTTTCCCTGTCCAGAACCGGAGAACAGGCAAACCTGCTGGAAGCAGTCCTGGAAGCCCGAACCCTGGTCCAAAAGGAGTCCCGGTAACATGACTGTGAAGCGCTTTTTCATATACCTCATCTATTTTATAGCAGCGGTCGGAGTTTTCGGTATTTTGCGCTTTCCCCACCAGGCTGCAGCACGCAAAATTACCCTTGCAGCACAAAATATGTTTCCAGGCATCAGGATTACCATGGACCGCGTGTCACTTTGTTTTCCCCCGGGACTGAAAATGGAAAATACTGCGGTACACCTGGGGGATGCCCTGATCTTTGAACCAAAGAATTTCCGGGTGTATTTTCCTGTTTCCTCCTTACTGGGCCTGAAAAAAAATATCGATTTTTCAGCCTCCCTTCTGGAAGGCGGTATTAACGGACATATCACGGATATATCACTTGCAGAAAATACCTATTCAGGACTGCAGGTGGCTGTAAACGGACTGCAGGTAAGAAACCTGGACCTTGTCATGCAGGGAATGGCGGCACAGGTCTCCTTTGACTTATCAGGAAGGTATCATGTTCCTGATCTGCAGGAAAGTTCAGCTGAAAAAGGCGGCCTGGTAATGTCCAAAGTAACCTGCACCATCCAGGATGCTTTTCTCAACACCATGGGAATCACAGCCCTTGATTTCAATGAGATCACCCTGGCATTTACCCGGAATGACAACCAGATTATAATTTCGGATCTGCTTGCCACAGGCGGCATCATCAAAGTGGCTGCCGACGGCCGGCTGGTTTTTGCAGGGGGCAGCCTTGCGGCTCCGGAAAACTGGATGGTTGATCTTACTGGCAGCCTGCACCCGCAGCCGGCCTATGTGTCAAAATTTGCAGGTATCCTGTCCATGGAAAATCTGTTCAAAACCAGCCCGGAAAAAGGGATACCCTTTACCATAACCGGTCCGGCCGCAACCCTGGAAATACAATTATGAAACACCTGTTTTTTATCGCCCAGCTTCTGCTGCTCACCCTTGGGGCATATATGGTTGTGGAACTGGTATACCAAAGCATGATTTTACCGCCTGACAGCCGGATCCAGGACATACAGGCTTTAACCGGCAAATCCGCAGCGGCTGAAAACCCTGCCAGACAAATCGCCGGCCCGAAAAAATACACGGTCATTGCCGACAGAAACCTGTTCAATGTGCTCGCTGCAAGCCCTGAACCACAGCAGGAACCACCTTCTGCAGCCCCTGAAAAACCGCTGGAAAAAACCAGTCTGCAGCTGGCCTTGTGGGGGACGGTAACCGCTGCATCTGAAAATGCGTCCTATGCAGTGATTGAAAACAAAAAAACCCGGGAACAATCCCTTTTCCAGGTAGGGGACCAGGTGGAAGGGGCAACCATCAGAAAAATCGACCGCAGTCAGGTCATCTTGCGCGTCAATGGCCAGGACCAGATACTGGCGGTGGATATCACCAGGGCGCCGGCAACGTTGTCAAAAATGGTCCTGCCGGAACCGGAACCTGCCGTTCTACAGAAGGGATCTTCCCTGCAGGAACAGGCGGAAACAGGTGTTCCCTCCTTGATGAGACAGGCCAGGATACGGCCGTTCTTTTCGGATGGAAAACCTGACGGCCTTCTATTGTACGGCATCAGAAATGATTCTGTTTTTCAGCAGATAGGTCTGAGAAACGGGGATATCATCAAATCCATCAACGGCAGCGACACCCTGTCGGCCCAGGATGCCGTTACGATCTATCAGTCTTTAGATGCTTCTTTGGAGGAAATTTCCGACATCCGGTTTACAATAATGCGGCGGGGCAAAATCCAGGAAATCGTTTACAATGCACAAAATAATGACTACACAGTGGAAACTGTCTCAGATGAATAAGGAATAATTATGGGCAAACTGACTGTGACACATATATCACACCATTCAAAACATGTTTTTTTCTGCATGGTGCTGGGCTGTTTTTTCTGGTTCACATCCCTTTTGGCCTTTCCCCTGGTTCAATCTGTCATGGGCACGGAACCAGCTTCTGAAGAATATGTATCCATTGATTTCGACAATGTGGATATCACGGTTTTTATCAAATTCATCAGCAAACTCACCCAAAAAAACTTTGTGGTGGACAACAGGATCAGGGGAAATGTCACAATTATTTCCCCCACAAAACTGTCTGTGAAAGATGCCTACAAGGTATTTGAATCTGTACTGGAAATCCACGGGTTTTCCACGGTTGAATCAGGCAGTGTTACCAAAATCGTACCCCTTCCGGATGCAAAGGCCGACAATATCGATACCCGGTTGATAGGAAGCGGTGAAGAAACTGCAGACCGGCTTGTCACCAGGATCATCCCATTGAAATATGCGGATGCGGATGAACTCCAGCGGCTGTTCATTCCGCTGCTGCCCAAAGGCAGTGTAATTCTGTCCTACAGAGACACCAACATGCTCATTGTAACAGCGAGCCTTTCCAGTATTGACCGGCTGGTGAAAATCATAAACACCATTGATGCCCCCAATATCGGCAAAACCATTTCCGTGATACCGGTCAGACATGCTGATGCTGCAAAACTGGTGACAACCCTTTCCAGTATTTTCACAGCCAGAATAAGAGAAGACAAGAAAAGTCCGGACACCGGCAAAATGGTGCATTTTGTGGCGGATGAAAGAACCAATGCCATTGTTATTCTGGCCAACGAGGTGGAAACACAGCGGGTGGAAGAGCTGGTGGCACTTTTAGACCAGCAGGTACCCAAGGGGGAAGAAAGAATCCGGGTCTATTACCTGGAACATGCATCCGCTGAAACCCTGGTCAAAGTTCTCCAGGAAATTCCGGCACAGGAAAAAAACAAGACCACCGAAGGACAAAAACAGGCCCCGCTGCTGTCCCAGTCCGTGCATATCTCTGCGGATAAAGCCACCAATTCCCTGATTATCATGGCCCAGAAAGAAGATTATGCCGTCCTGGAGGAAGTGATTTCCAAGCTGGATATTCCCAGGTCCATGGTTTACATTGAATGCCTGATAATGGAAGTGAATGTTACAAGGGGCCTGGATATCGGCACGGAATGGCGCACCTCCCAGGCATTTGACAACAATGAAAAAGTGGGATTTTCCGGATTTGGCGCCACCGGAGACGGCGGGTTCAGCAGCCTGGACAGTGTGTCAAAGGATGCCTCCCTTCCCAGGGGATTTTCCTTAGGGGTTCTGGGCAAGAACATCACCATCGGCGGGGTGACCTTTCCGGATATTCAGGCCATTGTCCGGACATTTCAAAGCGACAAGGATGTGCATATCCTGGCCACCCCCCAGCTGCTCACCACGGAAAACGAAGAAGCCATCATCACCGTGGGCAAAAACGTGCCCTTCCAGACCCGGTCTGCAGCCGAATCCGCCACAGAAGTCTACAGTTCATTTGAATACAGGGATGTGGGGATCAGTTTGAAAATCACCCCCCAGATAAGCAAGGGACGTCTGGTACGTCTCAATGTATTCCAGGAACTGACCAAGCTGGACACGGTGAATCAGAACAACCCGGACCGGCCCACCACCTTTAAACGCCAGATCGAAACCGCCATTATCGTGGAAGACACCCACACTGTTGTCATCGGCGGGTTGATCGATGAAAGCATGACCAGGACCGAAAACAAAGCACCCTGCCTGGGGGATATCCCGGCTTTGGGGTGGGCCTTTAAAAATGTTTCCGAAGGGGCGGAACGTACCAACCTGTATGTTTTTTTAACCCCCAGGGTAGTGAAAAATCCCCTTGAGGTCAGGCAGATCCTGGATGAAAAACAAAAAAACATTAACAGGGATTTTGAAAAAGGAAAAATCCCATTATATAAAAAACTGGACCGGTTCAAGGAAAAAATGTCCGGCAAACCAGCACAAAAAAAGTCTCCATAAGCCATGATCCAGCAGTTTATCAATATTCTGATCCAGGAATTCGGATTTTCCGAAAAGGACACCGATAAAATCCTGGCAGCCTATAATCAGGACAAAACCAGCCTGAAGGAAACCGTTCTTGCCGCCAAACTCATCACGGAACAGGATGTGCTGGAAATTTTAGGCAGAATTTACCACATGCCTGTATTATCCGTGATGGAACCGGACCATGCCGATGATGCCTGGACAAAAAACATCTCCCGAAATTTTCTTAAAAAAGCCTGCCTGGTTCCCCTCATCAAACAGACAGGCAGACCTGTAATCGCCATAAACGACCCCTCAGACCTTGCCCCGGCTGATGATCTGGCAGCCCTGATCGGTCTGACAGACCATGATCTTGTGCTGGCCCGGAAAAACCGTATTTTATGGGCCATAAATATCTTGTATGACCGGTCCGGAGACAGTGCCCGGCAGCTGGCAGAGGACATGGAAGACAACGACCACATGATGGAGGACCTGGAACAGACTGCCGACCTGCTGGATGATGTCAGTGATGCCCCGGTCATCCGCCTGGTGAACCGGATGATATCACAGGCTGTCAAGGCAGGTGCCAGTGATATTCACATCGAACCGTTTCAACAGAGTCTCAAGATCCGGTACCGCATAGACGGGATCATGTATGAACGGCTGACCCCCCCCAAAGGCATCCAGGCCTCCCTGATTTCCAGAATCAAGGTTATGGCCAGTATGAACATCGCGGAAAAACGCGTTCCCCAGGACGGCCGTGCCCAGGTACGTATCGGGGACCAGGAAATCGACATCCGCATCTCCACCGTGCCCACCAGCTATGGTGAACGACTGGTCATGCGGCTGCTCAACAAATCCGGATATTTTCTCTCCCTGCACCAGTTCGGTCTATCCCGGGACCATTTTGAACGGCTGAACCGTATCATCCGGCAGACCCACGGTATTGTCCTGGTTACAGGTCCCACCGGAAGCGGCAAAACAACCACCCTGTATGCCGGTCTGTCGGAAATCAACTCCCCGGACAAAAACATCATCACCATTGAAGACCCGGTGGAATACAATCTAACAGGGATCGGCCAGATCCAGGTGAATCCCAAAACAGGGGTCACCTTTGCCAAAGGGCTGCGGGCCATTGTGCGCCAGGACCCGGATGTGGTGCTGGTGGGGGAAATCAGGGATGTGGAAACCGCAGGCATTGCCATCCAGTCCGCCCTCACCGGCCATCTGGTATTTTCCACCCTGCACACCAATGATGCAGCCGGTGCCATCACCCGGCTGAAGGACCTGGGGGTGGAGCCCTATTTGATCTCCTCTTCGGTGAATGCCATCATTGCCCAGCGGCTGGTCCGCATTCTGTGCCCCCATTGCCGGCAGCAGTATGTACTGACATCGGATGATGCAAAAACCCTCAACACCAGCGGGCAGGATCTGACCGGCACAAAGGTGTACAAACCCCGTGGCTGTTCCAAATGCTTTGAAACCGGATATTTCCGGCGCCAGGCTATTTTTGAAATCCTGGAACTGGATGATGATATCAGAAATCTTATCCTGAAAACCTCTGAAACAAACCGGATCAGGGAGGCAGCAATAAAAAAAGGCATGGTAACCCTGCGCAGGGACGGCATGGCAAAGGTATTCCAGGGAATCACATCCATCAGAGAGGTGCTTCGTGTCACCCAGGAATAAATCACTGGTCATCGGACTTTCCATGCTGCTGTGCCTGCTGCCGCCGGCTACGGGAGATGCGGGCGGCACAGGAACATCCAGCCGGATCATCCGGTTTTACCAGGACCACCTTTCAGGGGCTGACGGCAGCCGGTGTCCCATGTCTCCGTCCTGTTCCGAATATGCGGCACAGGCCCTGAAAAAACACGATCGGGTCAAAGCATGGATCATGGTGTTTGACCGGGTGATGCGGTGCGGCAGAAGCGAAATCACCCTTTCGCCGAAAATATGGTTCAATGGAGAGAAAAAAACCCATGACCCGGTGTCAGCCAATGATTTCTGGTGGTTTGAGGCACTGCCGGACAAAGGGGAAAAATGAGAGGGTCGGCCTGATGCGGTTTTGGGGTTTTCTGCTGCACTGTCTTATGGCGGCGCTGATATGGATAATGGCGCCCATCCCGGGCTCCGGTACAATCCAGGCGGCAGAGTCTGCAGAGATGACCATTTCACCGGACCAGCAGCTTGCCTATGCTGACGCACTCTATCACAAAAAGGATTTCCGCACCGCAGAAGTGGAATTCAAGCGGTTTGTCCATTTTTTCCCACAGGATCCAAGGGTAGTTGAAGCTGCCTTTAAAACAGGCATGTCTCTGTTACATCAGGAACAGTTCCATGATGCTGCCCGGCAATTCAATGAGATCATCCGCAATGATCCGGACCTGTCAAACCCCTATACCCCGGAGGCCTTTTTCATGCAGAGCCGGGCCTTCATACACCTTAAGAACATGGGCTATGCACGGGTGGTGCTGGAAAATTTTTTAAAACTGACAGATGATCCCCCCACCCGGGACCGGATACATCTGGCCCTGGCCAGACTGCACATCCGGGCAACCCGGCAGCCCGGCACAGATGCACTGGACCAGGCCCTGGCAAACCTGGAAAAAATATCCCCGCAAAGTGATCTGGTGACCGAAAAAAAGGATCTTACCGCCCGTATCCGGGCTGCCGGGTCCATACCTGAAAAAAATCCGTTTCTGGCAGGTCTTCTGGCTGTCATCCCCGGGGGCGGGTACCTTTACACCGGCCGCATCCATGATGCCGCTGCCGCATTCTTTCTCAATACCGGACTCGGGCTGGCAGCCTGGAAAGCCTTTGACCAGGAAAATTATGCCCTGGGAGGGGTTGTCTCCTTTGTGGGGGCCGGTTTTTACAGCGGCAGTATTTACGGATCCATCTCTTCGGCCCATAAGCACAACCATGCCCAGAAAATTCGCATTCTGGACCGCACCTTTTCTATCAACACCGGATTCGGGGCACACAAAAAAGAGGTTTTCTTTTCCCTGAACCAGGAATTTTGACTGCGCATACAAGTGTGACTGTGCACATCCGGGTGATCAAAAAGAGGTAAAAAAAGGTAACTTCGACCCCTACATGACCAGCTGGTTGATCTCAACAATGGGCAGGCAGACCGCCAGGATGATCAGGCCCACCACCACCCCCATGACCAGGATGATGACCGGTTCCACCAGGGCTGTGGCAGCCGTCACCGCCGCCTGGACATCCCTTTCATACAGGTCTGCGGTCTTGGCGAGCATTTTTTCCAGTTCACCGCTTTTTTCCCCCACCTGGATCATGCGGGAAGCCAGTCTGGGAAAATACCGGCTGGTGGAAAGCGCTGCCCCAAGCTCGCCGCCCTGCTCCACCCCGTCAGCGGCCTTTTGGATCAGATCCGATATCACCCGGTTGCCGGCAATCTTTCTGGCAATTGTCAAGGCGGTCATCAGCGGCACCCCGTTTTCCAGCAAAGATCCCAGGGTCCTGGAAAACCGGGCTGCGATCAATTTTCGGATCAGGCCGCCGGCAACGGGAAGGCGGATCACGACAAGGTCGGTGTACAGCTCCCCCTTGTCGGTTTTCCGGATCATATAGATCCCCAGCCCCGCCAGAACCGGCATCAGGATCAGCGCCCACCAGAACCCGGTAAAAAAATCACTCACCCGGATCAGAATCAACGTGGGCAAAGGAAGGGTCTGGTTCATATCAGAAAAAATGGCAATGATACCGGGTACAATATAGGTCAGAAGAATCACCAGAACAAGAAACCCGATAACGGACATGATCATGGGATATGCCAGAGCAGCCTGGATTTTTTTTCTGGTCTCCTCCCTGCCCTCGGCAAAATCCGCCAGCCGCTCCAGCACCACCTCAAGGGTGCCGGAAGATTCTCCTGCCGCCACCATATTGACATACACCCCGGAGAACACATGGGGATAGAGCCTGAGGGCGTCGGCAAAACTGCTGCCCTCTTCAATGGCATCCTTGATGCGGGACAGCACCTTTTGAAATGCCTGGGACCGGGTCTGACCGGCCACCGTGGCTACGGCCCTGACCAAAGGAAACCCGGCAGACAACAGGGTGGCAATGAGTCTGGTGATCATGGCGATTTCAGAGGACCTGATTTTTGAGAAAAAGCGAAATCCGGACAGGTCTATTCTGTGTTTTTGGCCTTTTTCGTCAGCGGCCGATCGGACCTGGGCCAGAGAAACCGGATACAGCTGCCGGTCCCGGAGTCTGGACCGGGCAGCCGGCAGACTGTCTGCATCCACCATACCAAGGACCTGTTTTCCCTTTGTATTCAGTGCTTTGTATTCAAATACCGCCACAGGACCGCTTTATCCCTTTTTTCCCACACCGGGCTGTATCAGCACCTGTTTTGACATGTGCTATCACAATGTTTCTCATTCCACAGTTTCTTCCGGTTTCGGGCAGATTACCATTACAGTTTTATAAACACAAGGGGTTATCCAGTAATCGCGCCGGAACTGATGGGTCATCATTCCCCTGCCTGTGTAGTTCTTTTCCTCAGGGACATGGGATTTTCCAGAAAATCAAACGCGATCATGAGAATCTTCACGGACCAGCTCAACTCACATATTTTTCCATACAGGCTGCACCCAAAACGGATCACCTATTCACCTTTGGGTGTGGCGTTTTTCCGGTTTACATACCAGTCCACAGTCTGTAAAATCCCTGCATCAGCCGATATCACCGGGTGCCAGCCCAGAACCTTTTGTATCTTTCCGGTATCCAGGGACATATCCCCCCATAAACGGTCATATATCCCTTTTTTTCCCAAAAAGGTCAATACAGACCTGACCAGGTGCGGCGGAAAAGCAAACATGCGGGGCTTTTTTCCCATGGCGGCGGAAATATGGGTCAGCAGCTGCGGGGTTGATATGGGGTTGCCGTCACTCACCAGAAAGGTGCGCGATCCGATATTTGCATGGACAGCACACTTTTCGATGATATCCATCAGATTGTCCAGACAGATGAAGCTTCTGGCATTATTGATACCGGCAAAAGGCAGGGGCAGACCGGTATGTACCAGATCCAGAAGTTTCAGAAAATTGGCCTTGACACCAGGTCCGTAGACCAGGGGCGGCCGCAGGATAACAACCTCCATGCCGGTTTGTTCAGCAATGGTTTCCAGTTCCTGTTCCGCCCTGAATTTGGACAATGTGTAGCTGTTGTAAGGGGCCGGCACATCTTTTTCGCAAAAGGGCGGGCGGCCGCTGCTTGACCTGCCCATGACAGCGGCGGAGCTGATATAAACAAAACGGCGCACACCCTTTTGTGCTGCCTGGAGCGCAAGGTTTTTTGTGGCGTGCAGATTCACCTCAAAAAACATCTCCAGCATATCATAATCCGACCTGGTCGGCATGTGGGCACACCCTGCCGCATGGATCACCACATCTGTCTGCTCCAGATACCCGCCAAAATCGGTATGCGCACCTATGCGCCCCACAAAACACCGTCGGGTGCCGAGAAAATGATTATCCGGCATGCCTGCGGCAGGTTTTTGCATCACACACGTAAGACCGGCACCTGTTTTTTCCAGATGCCGGCACAATACCCTGCCGATAAAGCCGGTGGCGCCGGTTAAAAAAATATGCATGCAGAAACCATTATGAGCGTATCTTCGCCCGGCCGACTGCCGAAGATGCCGGAAAGATCCGGGTCCGGTGCTCTGATTTTCAGTTGGATTTGCCCTGGTTCAAAATATTGGAAAGGGTGCTGGCATATACCTTGCGGGCGGTCTGGAGAACGGTGGTCTCATTTTTAAGCTCTTCAATCTTCCGGTCCACAAACTGGATGGAGATCAACTGTGCCTTGGCTTCATCAGACAACTGTTCTGTATCATATTCAGTGCCGTCTATGGTGATCATGGGCATAATTTTTTCATCTCCTTAATATATTAACAAGTTAGAATATCTTTGTATTTGTTTACAGCAAACACAACCTGTTCCTTTTACCACAGAGCGTCTGGATATTACAGAGAATTCTGCATGCTTGGCCCAATTTTCTTGACAAAAACCAGGATTCCATATTAACAACAATCCGTGCTATTTGGGGCGCCATAAACCACCAAACTTTTATATGAGGAATAAGCATGAAATTGAAAATCACTATTGCTGCTGTGCTTTTGACTGTATTGTTCTGCACGTCCGCCTGGGCCGGTCTGACCCAGACCCAGGTATCCCAGCTGTATGTATCCATTTTCGGCAGGGCATCAGAGGGGGACGGAAATGCCTACTGGCAGAAACAGCATGGTGTGGCCGCCGCCGCAGCTGAAATGCTGGCCACAGATGCTGCCAAAGATTATTTCGGCACGAGCCTGGATTCTGACCAGGCCTTTATCGCGCACATCTATCTGAACACCCTTAACAAGACTGCAGCCGTGGATCCTGACGGTATTGCATACTGGGTAAACCAACTGGCCGGGGACAGATCCCGGGGATCGGTTGTTGCGGATCTGGTGGGGGCCATCAACGACTATGCACCGGACGGGCCGTTCCATAACCCGGATGATGCGGCAACCGTGGCGGCATACAATCAGTTCACCAACCGGGTTAAGGTATCCGACCACATGGCAAAAAACGTCAATAAGCCGCCGGCAGGCTGGCAAACCGTCACCCAGATGGGCACCACAGGCCTTGGCGTGACCGATGATGCCGCCACGGTTGCCCAGGCAATAAGCTATATTGACACCTTTTTGAAAAAACAGCTCCCTGGCGTGGTTTTAGGGGAGTCTGCCGCGCTTTCCTCTAAAGATATCCCTCCCACAGGTGACGTGATCCAGATCACTGATCCTGCGCATCCGCTCCACGGCATGGAGATTACTGTGCCGCCGGGGGCCTACACTGACACCACCCCGTTCCGGGTCTCATCAGCACCGGTGGAAAGCCATACCTTCGGGGATCTGTTTGAACCGCTCACCCCCATGATCACGGTGGAAAACGGGGGGGCATATTCCGAAGAAACCATGATCGTGAAAATTCCGGTGCAGGTGCCGGAGGACTATTTTGCCATGGCCTTTTACTACCATGAAGACCAGGGAACCCTTGAACCGATGCAGCTCATATCTGCTGATTCGGAATCTATCACTGTTTCCACCCGCCACTTCAGCGACCTTGTTGTCACCGGCATTGCCCAGTCCGTCCTGGATGCCTATCTGTCCGAAGGGATAAGATCGGATTTCTATCCCGGCGTGGACGACTGGAGCTTTGTCAACCGGGGATCCTATATCGCCCCTAAAGGCCACTGCGCAGGCCAGTCTTTGGGTGCGCTGTGGTATTTTACCGCCAAACCTGAAGGAAATCAGCCTTTATGGGGCAGCTATGACAACAATTTCAGCGACCAGGCAACCCCGGATCTGTGGGAGGATGATTCCTATGCCTACCGGTTCTGTTCCGTACTGCAGGAAGATATGGACTGGGAGAGTTTTGAAATAACATTCTGGAGCCAGGCCCAGGGACGGGTCTGGAAACTCATCAACAACCAGTGGGAGCTGGTTGATGTACCAGCCATAGGGCCGGAAGGCACCAGAAACATGTTTGCCCTGGCCATGCTCCTGACGGAAAAGGAACCGCAGTTTGTCGGCATTTACAGCGATGCCGGCGGGGGCCATGCCATGATCGTCTGGTCCGTGACCCGGGATGCCCTGCATATTGCCGATCCCAATTACCCGGGGCGTGACGACAGGCTGATCTATTTCAGCAACGGCGCATTTGACCCCTATTCCTCCGGGGCCAACTGGGAAGACATCCAGGCCGGCAAAGGCAAAGATTATGAAACCATCATGTTTTTGGCCAAATCCACCCTGATTTCCTGGGAAAACATCGCCCAGCGGTGGCAGGAAGTCAAAGACGGCACCATCGGCAATGATCTGTTTCCAGGGTACCAGCTTTTATATCGGGATGAAGATACGAGTGAATTCAAACCATTGGGGGAAAACCAGGTATTCACTGATGCAAAAGTCAGATTTTCCAGTTCCGGAGACGGGGAGGTATCGACCGGCATCTCCATTTACAGGGATGGAGAACGCCTGCCTTTTGACGGAGACTGGAAAATTGACCTGGTTCCAGGAGACAATCTTTTGGGATTCAATGTCCTGACCAAGGTGGGAGATGACTGGGAATATGTGGATTTCCAATATGTCAACGTGGTCTTCAGTCAGGATCTCACCCTGGTTGAAACCTATCACAATCCCCACAGTGACAGCCCCGATCTCAAGGAACGCTACTGGGTTGACGGCAAAGGGATAAAACAGGGAACCTATGAATCCTTTCACAAAAACGGCGCAATTGACAGAAAAGGCAGTTACCAAAATGACCTGCGGGAAGGCGCCTGGGTGAGCCGCTGGGACAACGGCAACATGGCCAGTGAGGGATCTTATACTGCCGGCAATCGTCAGGGTGTCTGGAAATTATATTACGAAGATGGTAATATAGGTTCAATAGGAAGCTTCAAAGATGATAAACTGGACGGGCTCTGGGAAAGCTGGAGGAGCGACGGTGTCAAAGAAGAAGACCAGCGGTACAAAGAAGGGGTCAAACACGGATTATGGACGAGATATCACATTTATTCCACATCCGACAACCTGCTCAAATCTCTGGAAGGCATGTATGACAACGGAGAAAAGACCGGCACCTGGACCTATTGGAACAATTTAGGAGAGGTGTACCGGACAGAAGAGTATTGACAGACAAGAAGCCTGATTCCCTATCATATGGGGCATATACGGCAGTCCTACCCGGAAGCCGCAGTACCACCGACTGCGGCTTCCGGGCAAACCTTTTCACCTGCAGCGTCAACGCTGCGATACCAAAAATGTTAGTTAGAGGGAGGCAATATTTTTCAATACGAAAAACAGGGATATACCATAAAAAAACTGCTTATCATTTTGCTCGCATGTTCAATCCCGGTAATTGGTATTTCCAGTGAAGTGGATAATAAAATCGGCCCCTTGCTGCATGAACGCACAGCCCCGTCTCACCCGGGACAGGAAACCATGGATTTTCACCAATTTGATTCATCAGAACAATCAGGTGAAGCAGCAGTATCCGAAGATATAATTAAAATCATAGTTGTCATGGACCGCCACCATTTATCTGATCTTTCCCCATCAATTATTGATGAACTGGAAACCAGAGTAACCGGTTTGAACGGGTTCATCGGCAACCACGCATTCAACAGGGTACAGGTATTTCTGCCTGCAGAAAGGATAAAAGAGCTGGCTGCATGGAAAGAGATAAAACTGATAAAGCTGCCGACCCCGCCGGGGTCTTTGGGGGGCAGTGTCCGGTCGGAAGGACTTGCTGTCGGCAATGTAAACAACTGGCAGGATAACGGCATTACGGGAAATGGTGTCCGGGCCGGGGTTCTGGATCTTGGCTTTTCAGGTTATGAAAATCTTATCGGTTCTGAATTGCCTGAAAATACAACCGCAGTATACACAGGCTCCAGTTCCGACTTTTATTCTACCGTGCATGGAACCGCCTGTGCTGAAATCCTTCATGATGTGGCACCTGGGGCAGATCTTTATCTGGTTAATGTGGCAGATATGGATGTTGACTACCCGTCTGCCGTCAGTTGGCTGGAACAGCAGCGGGTGGACATAATAAGCAGTTCCATGGCGCTGAACCTGAGAACCTATTGTTATTATATTTATCATGTGCTGCATTCATCCTATTACAGCCAGTTATATGCACAAACCCTGTTAACGGAACTCTCAGAAATAGAAGCATCCATAAATCACACGGTCGATCAGGCTGTTTCCAGAGGCACTGCCTGGGTACAGGCCGCCGGGAATTCCGCCCAGGCCAGGTGGGATGGCTTTTTTTTTGATCCAGACAAAGATGGATGGCATAATTATCTGGGAGAGGATGAACGCAATGAAATCACCTTTCTTGCGTATGATGAACCGATCTATATTGTCCTGGCATGGGAAACAGAAAATGACTTTATATCCCGGGACGACTATGATCTGTTTATTTATAATGAAACCACCGGCAAGGTTGTTGCCAGTTCCGAGCAGGACCAGCTGGTAACCGGTCTCGGTTTGGAAGCATGCAGGGTAACCCCCTTTGCCGGTTACCGGTACAGCATCGCCGTAAAAAAATATGCCGGCGGCAGTCAGAATCTGACCATAATGATAGGGTATAAAAACATTGCCAACCTGGAATACAACAGCCCTTCAGAAACAATCAAAACCGGCGCACCAAATGGCAATAAAAATGTGATTTCAGTAGGGGCGGTGCCCTATTACAACCCATATGTCATAGAAGATTTCAGCAGCCAGGGGCCGGCTGAAGGCGGCCTGATCAAACCTGATCTGGTTGCTCCTGACGGGGTGTCAACCGTGTCATATGACCACCCTTTTTACGGCACATCTGCAGCTGCCCCGTATGTGGCCGGAATCAGTGCCCTGGTCTTGCAGAGATATCCATCCTATTCCCCCCTGCAGATAAAAGATTACCTTGAATCCCATGCCATT